>JAKADW010000172.1 GCA_021820165.1 Bacillota bacterium | reverse complement strand
CCCTCTCATTGATCCGCTTCACCGAGTCAAGATTTGCAAAAACCCTCCAAACATCAAGAACAAAAATACCACCAGAGTAAATAACGCCAAGATGGTCTTAACGCGATGTCGCGGCTTTGGAGTGGACTCAACGGGCGTCAAGCGTTTTGGGTACCCTCTGCCTTGGTGGCGTCCCATAGATCTGACCTCCCTGGGGTTAGGATGTCTCCATTGTACAGCGTTCTACAATCAACGTGCCCAGAATTTTTTGCAATATGAATCGGCTCCTTGGCACCAACTTGCCAGATTCAACAAAACAGGCGACAATAATCTTACTGACCAAAGCGACAAGGAGAGGATCCAAATCACCACTTTCCAGTACCTTATCGGATCAAATCTATGGATCAAACGATGTCCAGAATGGAATGCCGTGATGGAAGCCATCGCCCTACCTTTGTTTCGTGACCATGAACGTCAAGCTGTCATGCAATGGATTAACCTCGAATCGCAAGAAATCGACTGGAATCAGATTCACCGGGCGGCGGAACGGTTTGAGCCGGAGTCGCGCATCTTGTTGCAAATCGCCCACGCCTTATTTAACGGAGGCGAATGTCAGCTTGCGGAAATCGGTAACCTCTCCAGCGCAGGGCGTTCAGCCGCCATCTTACTAATAGGACAACGGTATCGCTAACCGACTCATGTCATCACTTTAAGGAGCATTCATGCCCAAGGTTTATGCCCTAAGAGACATCCCGCCCGAAGTATCGGCCTATGGAATGGCTAAATATTCTCGATCTGACGCCTCGTTACGCGACAGTCTGCGCGAACTTTCGGATGAAAAAGCCGCGAACTTTTTGAACACCTTTTATTTTGCTTACGGGCACGCGTCCATCGCTGACCTCGCTCATATTCCCTTGGCGATTGAAGACATCTCCCTTTTTGCTGCCATGGCAATTGTCGATGAACCCCTATGGGACGGGCAAGAGCGGTCCACGCGCTATCAAAATTTCGACAATGCGGCTTATTACCGACCACCGAACACGCCGAAAGCCTATGATGCGGCGATCCAGCAATTGTTCACCTTATATCGAGACCTTTACACCGTTTCGATGGTGGCCTTGGCCGACCGACACCCCAACCCCCCCGAAATGAAACGCGGAGCCTACGAACGCACTCTCAAAGCGCGTGCCTTTGACGTAGCACGATATGCATTACCGCTAGCGACCCTCACTAGTGTCGGGCAAATCACGAGTGCCCGGGTGCTGGAAAACCAAGTCAGCCGGCTACTCACCTCGCCCCACCACGAAATTCGGGACATTGCGCAACGGATGAAGTCCGCGGTAACCGAACAAGCGCCTTTTAGCCTAACCCAGGAGGCCCTCCACCCAATCGCGCCAACGCTTATCAAATATGCCTCGCCAAGTCCTTACCAATCTCGCGTGTCCGTCACCATGCGCGACATCGCCAGGGACCTCCTACCTTCTCTGTCCGAGACACCCGAGATGGTGGCTGGTGTCGACCTAATCCGAGCCGCCGATGATCCTACCGTTGACGCCATCTCTATGGCGCTCTATGAGGTACACCCTCTATCGTACCGCTCGATCCGCCAACACGTAAGCAACTTAAATCTTGCGACTCGAGAAGACATCGTGGCGAACTTATTGGCCGATCGCGGACCACACGACGATTGGCCACGATTTATGCGGAACGGTTCGCTGTATTTTGATCTCACCCTAGACGTCGGCGCGTTTCGCGATTTCAATCGGCATCGACGTCTAACGAAAGTGATCCCGGATCTATCACTGGCGCAAGGATTTAGCTATCCGTCAATGCTTCGCGATTTAGCCCCGGACTTCCCCTACTCCGAACGGCTCCAAACCTACTACGCCACCGTCGCAGCGAGCAATGGGTTAGGACTGCCCTACCTGCTGCCACTGGCCCACTTGCGCCGCGGTTTATTTGTGATGGATCTGGCGGAGGCCGCCTACCTCATTGAGCTACGATCCCGTTCGGCAGGCCATTTTAGCTATCGGGCGCTTGCCTGGGATATGTACCGGGCACTTCACGAGACTCTACCTGGCGTGGCACGACATATTCGCGTCACACCACCTACGCAATTTGACCCATTCGAGCGTTGATGCCAGGAGCCGTCATGAATATTTTGGATCTCCCCCCGTTGGTGTCTAGTTTTCTCTGACCTGGCCAAAATGAGAGAAGGATGAATGCAACGCGGCGCCACAATCGCTACAATCGTCGAGGATAGGACATGTTGAATACACGGAGGACGCTTCCAGCATGCTTAGAGGTTTAGTGACCACATGGCTTCGCATTGGCACCGCTATTTTTCCGCCGACGATTCACCCCATGGTGGTGCATTTCCCGATCGCGCTCTTATATCTCACTTTGTTGATTGAAATCATCGGTTATGTGGTGCCGCGGCAGGATCGATTTTTCGATCGAGCCGGATTTTGGGCCCTGACGCTTTCCTTATTTGCCATTGTGGGCGCTGCGGCCGCCGGCATGATCTCGGAGCAATTTGTGAAATGGACCCCGACCACCACCCCGATTCTCTATGCTCATCAGCGGGACGCGACCCTCACCGGGGTCTTTGCGTTGGGCGCCTGGGTGGTACGTTGGTTTGGCATGTTCCCCAAGAGCGGACGTCAGGGAGCTTCATGGTCGCTTTTGCGCACCGGCCGTGGGCGCCAGTCGGTATTGGACACCATTTTAGTCATCGCGGCGGTGATTATGGTCAGTATTACAGGCACGTTAGGAGGATCCATGGTTTACAACCACGGCGTGGGTATTTCGCACGTGAGTCGTATCAAACCGAAGATTTAGGACAACGGTCCCAGGACATGAACCGACCCCGTATCAGTATGCGCGCGTCGTGCAATAAGGTCAGCGATGGCTTCACCAATTCTTTGGGCCGACTGCCAGGATCCGGTGGCCATGTACTGCGTATAACGATCCCTTTGCTCCCCCGTTAATCGCTCATGCCATCGAGTACTCACCCATCCCGGTGCAAAGACAAAGATTTTCTTGGTGGTGCCCGCAAGCGATTGGGCCAGGCTCTTGCTGTAGGCGGTGACTGCCGCTTTAGCTAGCGCATACAGTTCACCCGAGGTGCCGCGATGTCCCGAAAAGGCTTCGTCCCATCCCATGTTAACGATACATCCATCCGCTGTGAGATGCGCCAGAATACCTCGACAACACCGCACACTCCCCAAAACATCGACGTCCCACAGTTCTTGTAGTTTGGTTTCATAAGGCATGCTCCGTAGTGGTTCGCTGAGTATATCGGCACCCGCCAGGTTGACCCACGCCGTGAAAGCTCCCACCCGGTCCACCGTGTTGGCGATTACCGAGAGGATCTGGGACGGGGTTTCCCCCAGGTCTAGGCGGGTTTGATTGCTATCCGGACGCCTCGAAAACCCTACTACTACATACCCACGATCCTCACATGCAATTTTAAGCGCCCGGCCAATGCCTCCGGTGACCCCGGTGATGCCTACAATAATCGGTACCTTTGACCCGCTACTCATATCGCTACCTCCCACACCACACTCGGCCACTTACATCTTTGACAAATTTTCAGAAA
This sequence comes from Bacillota bacterium, assembly GCA_021820165.1. Next base: position 1,715 of record JAKADW010000172.1, on the reverse strand, counting down.
GATGATATCATACTATTGATGGGACGCACTTAAGGATTGTGGAGTGCCAGAGGATCGGCTGAGGGATCGGATTCTCACCACGGGATTAGCGCGGCTAATCCCGCTTTTTTTTCGCGTTGTGCTCGTAAGCTCGATAGGCCAGCTCAGTCCAAGCGCGCCGCCGAGAGCGCTCGTAGAGGAGTTGTAGCCGCTCGCGAAAGTAGTGAGCTCCGGGCCCAAACTCGGTAGGGATTTCTGCTTCCATCCAGAACGTCGATGGGGTTGGTATCGGACCCACTCCCGTTACCAAGGGCTCTAAAAAATGCCAAACGGTCTGTCGATGAAGACAGAAATTCGTCCCACATGAGCAATGGCTCTTTGAGAAATCTGCCTCAGGAACCGCCCAATTAAGAATGGGAATCCATACCGACCGCCATTCCTCAACATCCCACACCATGGCTTCGATGCCTTCGGGAGTGAGGTCCACACCATCAATAACACGATTCTTAATTCCCTCATCGTACGGGTTGGGATTATTTTTGGACTGCTTCATAACGGGCTCCTAATGCCATCCAGTCTCGTAAGTCCTGGGTGCTCCACTCCGTAATCGGACGTTGCGCCATCGGCTCCATAATTAGAGAAGTTAAATAATGTTTTTGGCGAATGAGCTCATCAATGCGCTCTTCTATGGTGCCCCGACTGACCAATTTGTAACTTGTGACAGGTCTAGTTTGTCCAAGGCGCCAAACCCTATCGGTCGCCTGATCCTCAATGGCTGGATTCCACCATCGATCGTAATGGATGACCTGGGAGGCCGCTTGTAAATTGAGGCCCACGCCCCCGGCCTTGAGTGAGGCGACCAGGATGCGCGGGGACGCTGCGCGATTGAAGAGATCCACAATACTCGCCCGATTCCCGGCCGCCATCCCTCCGTAATAAAGATCGACCGGTACTCCATAGTGCTGCGTCGCATAAGTATGCAACAAACGTGCCATCCTCACGTATTGGGTAAACACCACGACCTTATCCCCACGCCCCACACTGGCGGACAACAATTCGTCTAGTCGTATAAATTTACCGGAGCGCTCGGGCCGCGCCTGGGGCTCGTTCAAATATTGCGCCGGATGGTTCACAATTTGCTTCAAAGCGGTAATCGCGCGTAAAACCAATCCGCGCCGAGTCATCGCCTCCATGCCCGTTTCCTGTTCCAATTCTTGGAGGAGCTGGTCCACCACCCCCCGATACAGGATAACTTGCTCGGCCTGTAAGCTGACCCACTCTGTGATCTCCAACTTGTCTGGGAGATCCTTGCGAATCTCAGGGTCGGTCTTGGTCCGCCGCAGCACAAATGGGGCCGCCGCCCGCGTCAGTTCTTCCGCTACAGCCTTGCGTTCCTCTTCGCTCCCCCGCATCAAAGGCCTTTCAAAATACTGTTGGAAGTCCTTGGCGGACCCAAAACACCCCGGGTTTAACAAATCCATAATCGCCCAGAGATCTAAGAGGCGGTTCTCGACCGGCGTGCCGGTCAATGCCACGCGCCATCGCGCCTTAAGTGAGGCCAGAGCCTGCGCCCTTTGGGTATGACGATTCTTAATGTGCTGAGCCTCGTCGATAATCAAGCCCTCCCAGGTAATGGCCGCCAGAAGTTTCTGGTCCCGAACCACCGTGTCAAATGTGGTCACCATCACGTCTCGTCGATCCGACCCCACCGATAAGACGCGACGCGTCCCTCGATA
>JAKADW010000171.1 GCA_021820165.1 Bacillota bacterium | reverse complement strand
CCGATCTATTTCCCCATTATTTACCATAGGTTAGGATGGGGGGAGAACATGGCACATTGGCGTTACCCGGCCGTGATTTGGCTCCGGCGTATGAAAAAGGAACGATACTGGCGGGCGAAGCGCGCCGGCAAAAGTCGGCGTGTTCCGTGGACAAGCGCTGCTCTTTACAGCATGGTGTTGATGGCGGCGGGTGTGGTCTTATGGCGGGTCCCGGCCCATTCGGGAACGCTGCCGGTAACCACTAACATCACGTCGGCCAAGCCCTCATGGATGGACTCGCGGATTCAGGGGCTGAAGGCTCCCTCGGGCACACTGAAATCCTGGCTCAATGACGGCATCCCAATAATTGGACTCACCTTAAACCCGAAAAATTTTGCCATCCACGTCAAGGGGTTAATCGTCACCGGATTAGCGGAAGTGTCAGGCGTCAAACTGACTAGCCTTCGAGGCTTATTGGCGATGGAAATGCCTCAATTAGAAGCGATACCGCCGCTAAAGCCCACTACTCACAAGCCGGTTCAGTCAAAGCTCCGTGTGCCAGCCCGTTCCAAGGCGCAAGATGCCGTGGACAAGTCTCTCCCTGGCGATGGTGGCCGGGTGTGGGCGGAATTGGGCCATTCGCCGGTGGTCGGTATTTATCAAACCCATAGCCACGAGTCGTTCTGGCCCTACGTGGCGTCTGGCTCGACGGCTGCCTATTCTACGGATTGGTCGAAAACCATCGTACAAGTCGGCTGGTGGCTTTCCGAGGATCTCCACCGAAATGGACTACCGGTCGTGCAGTCTCGCGTGGACAATATGGCGGAAGGGGTATTGGCCAGTTATAACACCTCCTATTACACCGCCAAGACGCTCATGAAATGGTACCCCACGGTTCGGATGCTGATTGATCTGCACCGCGCCGCCAACAATGTCAGTCCCGTGACCATTCATGGAAACAAGGTTTCCAAAATTTTGCTGGTGGTGGGAACGAATAAATTGTTGCCCAACCAATATTGGCATCAGAATTTGGCAGTGGCTTTGAAACTTGCTAAGGCATTAAAGGAGATAGCTCCGGGGATCTTAGAGGGAAACGGCATTGATATGGTCCCCTATCGCTATAACCAGCAGCTGATGCCGGCCGATTTGATGGTGGAGGTTGGGGGTCCCAACAGCACTCTATCCGAAGAACGCTACGCGGTGCACGATTTGGCTGAAGCGATTCGGGAGGTGTTTCACCAGGGAGGAATCCCCGCGCATCACTGATCCGCTAATCGGAGGGTGCTCCAATAGGCGAACCAAAGCGGGGCACTATTTAAAATGAGAGCAAATTGAGCCGTTGAGCCGAGAGCTTCGCCGAACCACCAGAGCGCCCCGAACATGGCTATTGCGCCGAAGAGCGAGAGTTTCACCCGGGAGCGATAGCCGATAAATCCGGCGAGCGCGGTGAGGATAACGAGAGCGATGTTGAGGGTCAAAGGGTGGATCTCAACGAGGTGGCGAAAGGCTGCCAGGGTGGCTAGGATGCAACCGGGAAGCGGAAGGTGGGGGCCTACGGGAACGAGACAACTCAGGCGGGTGCGCGAAAAAAAGGTGAGTTGAAGGACGATCCCGGATGCCCAAAGAATGATCCAGAGAATCCGCAAGGGACGAAGATAGCGGGTTTTCCAGCCATCTTCGGGAAGCACCAGCAGGAAGGAGAGGATGGCGAGCAATAACCCAGCGCCAGGGGCGCCGGCCCACCAGGAATTACGGCACGAGAAGAGAAAACCGAAGCCTTCCGGGAAAATCCAAATAAAAAGGCCAAAGATCGTCGAGGCTGCGGCGGTCACGCGGCCGAGCGGCGTGCCCCGCTCGGTCAGCAAAAAGAGCCCCAACACCGCTTCCACCATGAATATCAAAATATTGTAGATGATGGGATGAAGGCTAAACCCGTGAACCCAGGCCTGAGTGAGGAGAGACCCGAGGCCGCCTTGGGCGGTCACGATGGGAAGAGTCTCTAATCCCTTGGGGGTCATGAGCGCGATCACGGGGGGGATCTGGGCGAGGCCAGAGAGGATCAAATAACCCCCGAGCCACCACCAAAGAAACGCGGTCGGCCTGGGCGGGTGAGTCTTCGTCCGGGGCTTTACAGGCTCGTCAGACACCCACGGCATGAACGCTTCGTAAAGAAATAAGCTCCCGAACTTAAAAGCCACCCCGGCCCCATAAAGGATGGCCGCCCACAAGAGGACAGCATAGTAAAAACCAACCGAATGGGTCATAAAATTCCTCCTAAGAGGTAATCTGACCACATTGGCCGGCGGGCATTCGAGATTATCTGGGGCGATGCTTCAAGGGCTGGTCATCCGTTTTTGCCGACATATCGGCATCTTCGAGAGCAACCCCCGTCTTAATCGGCACCCACGGCGATTTTTGCAGGCGCACCCTCTGGCTCGGGTACACACTATGGTTGCCAATCAAAATGAAGGCAGGCACCGCGACGGTGAGAAATTCTGGAGCCATTTTTGCGCCAAAGAGCTCTAGACCCATAAGAATCGCGGCCATGGGGGCATTGGCGCCGGCCGCAGTGACGCCGACCAGTCCGAGATCGGCCCCTACCGAGAGTGGCAATCCCAGCGGCGCTGCCAACAGCGAACCGAGCGTGGCGCCAATGACGAAAAGTGGCGTAATAATACCTCCGCTCATGCCGAAGCCGAGCGTGATGCCCACGAAAACGATTTTCCAGAGAAAGGCCAGATCGGGGACGGGCGTTCCTGCTAGGGCTTGGCTTAAAAGAGATAGAGAAAGTCCCCCGTACGCCCGGCCCACCACTAAGATAAGGAGTGCCAAGGCCAGACCGGCGACGGCGGGGAAGAGCGGCGGCCACCAGTGATGCTTGTCCTTGATGCGGGCCATGAGGTGATGGAGGCCGTCCATCCAAAGCACCAAGAGATAGGCGGCGAGGCCGGCGGCAATGCCAATGACAAGGGCCCGTCCTAAAAAGCTTAGCCCCAACTGGGGGATGACATGCGGCAACGGGTAGTTCCACGTCAGACCAAGCCACTTGGACGTTAGGTAAGCCATGACGGCGGCGGCGAACGAGGGTAACAACATGTCGTACCACAGGTCCCCAATGGCCAGCACTTCGATGCCTAGAATGGCGCCAGCTACGGGAGTTCCAAACACGGCGGCGAAACCGGCGCCAATGCCGCAGATGACAATGCGCTGACGTTGGGCCGGGGTGAAGCGAAAAAAATCCGCCAGGGCAGAGGCGACGGCCGCTCCAATTTGCGCCGACGGCCCCTCTTTACCTGCGGACCCGCCGGGGGCGATGCTGGTAATCGTGGCCAGCGCCTTAATGGGGGCCACCTTCCAGTTGATTTTGCCCGATTGGCGATGGACGGCTCGAATGACCGCTTCGGTGCCGTGGCCGGCGGCATCTGGCGCCCCGTAATGAATAAGGATGCCCGTGACCAGCCCTCCGAGAGGCAGGAGCAATACAATGCCGAACGTGCTGGCTTGGCCGGTTTGATGAATGGACCAGAATAAGAGCTTCAAAAAGTAGGTGACGACGCCGCCGACTAAAGTCCCGGTCAGCCCTCCCAAAACCAACCATAAGAGGAGTTGGCGGCCCATCAGCCACGGCTCACGGAGCCTACGGCGAATCGTGGATGCGAGTGGAGATTGATTTTTGCTGATGACGTCCCTCTCCCTTCTTTCTGTAGTATATCGAAGGCGGTGATACCCGTCCGGAGAAACTTGGAAGGGAGAGGTGATCTTTTTGTGGAAGGTTAGGATGGTGTTCTAGTGAGTCGGGTCGCTACCGGCCCTCGGCACCTAGTGCCATAATGAAAAAGGGTGGATGTGACGCCATGCGACCTGGACTTCCCAAGTCCGTGTGTCAGGACCACCAGGGGAGCGTGATACGGTGTGGCATTAAACATTGCTGTGCTGGGTGCAGGTGCGATTGGGGGCTATTTTGGAGGGAGACTCACCGAAGCGGGGGCTTCGGTCACCTTTTTGGTCCGTGAAGGACGTTTTCAGCAGTTGGAGCAGCGAGGGCTTTCAATCTGCAGTCCTTATGGCGATGTGACCGTTCGTCCTCGGTTGACTTGCGATGCCCATGCGATTCCCTCGCCGGACGTAGTCATCGTCGCGGTGAAGAACTATCACCTCGAGTCGGCGATGCCCGAGTTGCGCACATTGGTAGAGCGGGGCGCGTGGATACTCCCCCTCTTGAATGGGGTCGAACATATGGGGCTGCTGACCCGCGAGTTTGGGGCCGATAGGGTTATGGGCGGAGTGTGCTACATCGAGGCGACATTGAGCCCGGAAGGAGACGTGGTACATACCGGCGCGCTTCACGACGTCGTTTTCGGCCAGGTCGGCTCTGTCGACCCGAATTTCCTCGGAGAACTCGGCTCGTGGTTTCGACGCGCGGGGGTTCCCGCAAAGGTCAGTCCGCATATCATGCGGGACGTGTGGCAGAAGTATGTGTTTCTCACCACCATGAGCGGAATCACGGCGGCGACGCGCCTTCCCGTCGGGGCGATTCGCGCCGACCTGGTGAGCCGCGACTTCCTCATTCGCTTAATCGGAGAGGTTACGACGGTGGCCCGGCGGCGATACCCTGAACTTCCCGCAGACTTGGCGGACGATGTCAAAGCCCGCCTTTGGTCCCTACCGGCGACCATGACGTCCAGTCTTCACCGAGATCTGGAGAAAGGGTTGCCGCTCGAACTAGAAAGTTTACAGGGCGCCATGGTTCGCATGGCGCGCGATGAAGGTGTCGACGTGCCGTACCTTGATGCTGTCTACGCGTTGCTGCACCCATATGCCGATGGACGCCTGTCCCTAGATTGACGGCGAGAATGGTTGTTGCCGCAAAAGCTTTTTGCTAGAGTGACGAGGAAGTGCATGAGAGGAGGATGCAGATCATGCCGCAATTGCCCGACAGCTACTTCCGCAGTTACGAAGACTTTGCCGAGTACTTTAGAAAAACCCATGCCGAAGGAGCCCTTGACGCCAAGACCAAAGAGCTCATGCACCTGGCCCTGGTTCTGGCGTACCATTGCGAGCCTTGAGCGGTCACCCACTTCGCAGGTGCGAAGAGGATGGGCGCCACGGACGAAGAGCTCGCCGAGACGGTCCATATGGCGGCATCGGTGGGGGCGGGGGTGGCTCTTGCCATGGCCGATCGGAGCCGACAGGCTGCAGAGGCCCATTATCATTGGTGGAAGCCGCCGAAAGAATAGCCTCGATTACGTGCGATTCTCTCTCGGGAGGGACATCGGGCCCTCCCGAGGTGCCTGTGACCCATCACCGCGATAGGAA
>JAKADW010000170.1 GCA_021820165.1 Bacillota bacterium | reverse complement strand
TTCTGTACGCGTACGCTGAGGCGACCGTGCCGAAGGTGACCTTGATTCTGCGAAAGGCTTACGGAGGCGCATATCTCGCGATGTGCAGCCGCTCGCTGGGCGCGGACTTGGTGTTAGCGTGGCCGACGGCCGAAATTGCCGTGATGGGACCGGATGGTGCCGCCAATATTATCTTTCGTCGGGAGATTGAGGCGGCAGAAGACCCGGCGGCCACCAAGAAGGCAAAGGCGGAAGAATATCGGCAACAATTCGCCAACCCTTATGTGGCGGCCGGACACGGGTACATAGATGCGGTCATTGACCCTCCCGAAACCCGTGGGCATCTTGCCCGGGCGTTGATGGTCTTGTATAACAAACACGACGATCGTCCCGAGAAGCACCACGGTAATATTCCGCTATGAGGAGGGATCCTATGGCTAGTGATGATGTGGTGACGGATGACGAGTTGGTGGCTATTCATGCAGCCCTTTTGATGATGATGGATAACCCGGAGGGCCGTGAGGCCCCGGCGGTTCGAGTACGAGAAGCGTGGCCTAGCCCGTCGCCTTGGCGTTGGGCGAACCGCTAAGTCAATATACACAGGAGGCATAACGTGCGGCGATTTCGGATAACGGTGAATGGCAAGGTCTTTGAGGTTGAGGCGGAAGAGCTTCCCGGAGCACCCACTCGGCCCCCTGCGGCCTTCGCCACGGAGAAGCCAGAGCCTAAACCATTCCAAGCGCCAGTGGCTCATGAGGGGGCGCTAAAGGCTTCTAATGCCGGTGCCACTTCCGTCGAAGCACCATTGCCCGGCCTCGTTTTGGATGTCAAGGTCGTGCCTGGCCAGTCGGTCGAGGAAGGTCAGGTGTTGGTCATCCTTGAGGCCATGAAAATGGAGAACGAGATTACCGCGGACCAAGCGGGAGTCGTCAAGGATGTACTGGTTGCGAAGGGGGCGAGCGTAGCCGCTGGCGACCCGTTGGTGGTTTTGAATTAAGTGCCAGGGGAACGTCGCCCACGTCTTTTGATCGTGGCGCCCCATCCCGACGACGAGGCGCTCGGGGCAGGGGGGGCGATGGCCAAGTGGACCCGGGGCGGATACGATGTCTTTGTCATTCTATTGACGGTTGGCGATGGTTTTAAGGAAGACGCCGCACGCTATTACCTCTCGCTCGCGGTGACGCCCGAAGAGTATTTACATATGGGCTACGAGCGTCAGCGGGAAACTCGCCAGGCACTGGCTGAAGTTGGGGTGCCCTCCTCCCACATTTATTTCTTGGGCTTTCCTGATGGGGGTCTCGACGCCCTGTGGCTTCGTTATTGGGAGGAGGTATGGACCAGTCCTACCACTCAAAAGGATCGAGTGCCCTATCTTACCGCCTGGCGCCCCGATGCATCTTATCAGGGGGTGGAGCTCCTTCGCCTATTGCTCGCTCTCTACCACCAGATTCGGCCCACGCGAATTGTCATGCCGAGCGCCCAGGACACTCATCCTGATCATTGGGCCACCAATGCGTTCGCTACGCTAGCCTGGGCGGAAATGGCACGTCGGCACCCCGACTGGCGGAATGTGGAGCGCTGGGGCTACCTCGTACATTGGCCAGCTTGGCCGATGCCGCTGGCATACCGGCCTAAAGTGCCGGCTGAGCCACCGGGAGGGCTGGCAAAACTTTCTCAAGAGCCGTGGCATCATGAAGCCTTGGAGGCTTGGATGGTCGAAGCTAAACGTCGAGCGTTAATGGCCTACGAGAGTCAAGTGGAGCTCATTAAGCCTTTTATGTTGGCATTTTGCCGGGCGACCGAGGCCTTTTCGGTGGAAAGCCAATGGAGGCCCCGGCACGAAGGGGCTCTACGGGTGGTGGAAAACCCACCACAGGATTGGTTAACCCGTTCGGTCCGGAAAACCAATCCACTGGTGGATATGCGAATGAGCCGGAGGTCACTCCGTGTGCGATGGCTGTTCCGCCCTCCCGACGACGCAAAACTTGAGATCGCATTAAAACCGATCGACGGGAGCGAGACCAGTTACCATATTGATGTGGGGCAACATGGTGGGAACTCTGGGGTCAGCGTTCGGGCGGACGACCGCTTATGGGAGGTATCGTGGCCCGAGGCATGGCTTTCCGAGAAGGACGCAGCGATGGTGGGAGTTCAAGCACTGGTGGACGGGAAGAGTCTCGGGAAAATTCCCTTTCGGGTGTTACGTTGGGAGGCATGAAACGGTGAAGGTATGGATTTCTTTGGATATGGAAGGTATCGCCAATGTGGTGGATCGTGACCAATTGCTGCCCGAGGGGCGCCGGTATGAACGGGCGCGGGAGTCCTTGATGAAAGACTTAGCAGCCGTTGTCGACGCGCTAAAAGGCCAACGTGACGTGGAGTCTATTGTGGTCAATGACTCTCATGATGGGATGCTTAATATCTTAGCGGAGGACATGGTGGACGGTGTCCGCCTGATTTCCGGAGGCGCTAAGCCCTGGTCGATGAATCAGGGCGCCGAGACGGCCGATGTGGCATTTTTCGTGGGATATCATGCCCGGGCGGGGACGGCCGGGGCAATCATGGACCATACCTATGCCGGCGAGATTGCCGGTGTACGGCTCAATGGGCGAGAAGTGGGAGAGACGGGCATTAACGCGGCGTTGATTGGTTCTTGGGGCGTGCCGGTGGCGTTTTTGTCGGGAGACGACAAAGCCGCCTTAGAAGCCGAAGAGCTTCTGCCCAAGGTGGTTACCGTAACTGTCAAGGAGGGAATCAGTCGCCGTTCCGCCCTGTTGTGGTCCCGACCGGAGGTGGATCGACGGTTGGGTCAGGGCGTGGAGGACGCCCTTAACCGATTTCGCCAAGGCGAGTTAACCCCTTGGCGACTGACGTCCCCAATTGTTGTGGAAGTGGACTTAATGACGCCCGATATGGCGGACCGAGCCATGTACATCCCGGGCGCAGAACGCCACGGCTCCCGCGGGGTGCGCTTTCTTGAGCCCAACATGGAAGAGGCGTTTCGCGCCTTTTATTCCACGATGGTGATGGCCTCCGGCCGCCCGCTGTATTAGCTCTTATCCGTTTTCTCCGCTTGTCCTGCCCGTGATAGAATGGCGGCATGGAGGAACGGACTAGCATTTCGCGATTTTGGACCGATAATGCCAATTTGGGCCTGGCGACCGTGGTCGCCGGGCTTTTCAACACGCTCTATTCCTTAATCTTAGGCCATGCGCTCGGGCCGAAAAATTACGGTTGGGTGGCGGCGCTGAATAGCCTGGTGAGTTTGTTTTTGTTGCCGTTGCCGGTGATCGGACTTCTAGCCATTCGTTGGGGGAAGCCCGACGGCAAGAAAAACCGGTTGGCCACCATGACATGGGGACTCGGTGGAGGTATTTTTCTGTTGGCCGTGGCGTTGAGCGGTGTTCTCGGACGGGGTCTTCACCTCCCGTCGAGCTTAATCGCGGTTTTCGCCGTGTCCATCATCTTTAACTTTGGCTATACGCTCTACGTCGGTTATTTGGAACGGGCGCGACGGTATCGAGTGGTGGGAGTGCTGGTGGCGTCGTCCAGCGTATTCGGTGTGCTAGCGGTCTCGGCAGCGGTAACCGTGGGGCATTCGCACCCCATTGTTTGGCTTGGGGTCTTTCAGGCCACCCTCTTAGTCCTGCTCTTCTATTGGGCTCGACGTGCCAGCCGACATCTCCCGCCCGTTCCTCCAACGCGGCTTCTGACGCGGGTGTTGGCGACGACCTTAGGGGTGGGGACCTTGCAATCCTTGTGGGGATTATCGGATTCGCTCTGGGCGAAGGCGAATTTAAATGCGCACGACGCGGGCATCTACACGGGGTTAGTGACCATTGGCCAGGCGGTACCTTTTGCTGTGGCTAGTGTCGCCACCGTGATGCTGACGGCGGTCTTGGACGAGCCGGAGCGCCGCCGCTACTTCCTTTTACGCGCGCTGTTGACCGCCTTGGCCCTTGATGGGGTGTTTCTGACCATTTTGACGATCGTGCCCGGCACTCTGGTCCGCCTGGCACTGGGCACCGCCTTTCTACCCATGACCCCCCTCATACGCCACTATGGAGAGGCAATGGCCGCCTTGGCGTTGGTGGGGGTGTTGGCCACTTATGGCGTGGCTGTCGGCGCGTACGGAGCGATGGTCGGATCGGCCCTGGGAACGACCATGTGGATCGTGTCTTTGGGCTATGCCCACACGATGGCGGCGTTGGTTGCTCGCACGCGCATCGCCATGGTATTGACCCTGGTCCTTACGGCGGTCGGGCTTTGGTGGGAAAGAGGCCGACGCCAGGGTCGGCCCGATTCCTAATCCAGACGAAGTTCCGGGGGGATGCGGTGGTGGGTGCCGGCCTCATAGGCGTAGGCCAATTCAATCAGTTTTTGCTCCTCAAAGGCCCGGGCGGTAAAGGTCAGTCCCAGCGGCTGACCGGATGGACTGTAGCCCATTGGCACCGTAATCGAGGGATAGCCGGCTTTGGCGGCTATAGCCGCGCCCCGGTTGCCGACGAACACTAGGGCATCCAGCCGGTGATGCTCAATTGCCGCGTCAATGCCATCTTGGGCCGCTAGTGGAAGGTCGCGCGCCCGCGCGATGATATATCCCGGTTCGGTCAGCGTACCCGAGGTGGCGTTCGAGGCTAAAAGCTCTGTCTGTCCATATTTGAGCGTGGCCTCGGCATTGGCCTCGTTATAGGCGATGACGTCATCTAATGACTGGACGGCGGTACGGTCGCCAAGCCACGATAAGTACGCATTGAGGTCGGCCTTAAACTCGTAGGTGAGCACCGTGTAGTCGTGGGCGGACGCACGAGAGGGCATGTCGGTTGGATCGATGACCGTGGCTCCCAGCCGCGTCAAGTCGGCCAGCGCGGCACCCAGCAGATCTTGCTGCCATGGATCGAGATCGTCTTGAAAGTCACCACGCGGGACGCCGATGCGTGCTCCCTCAAGGGCATGCGGGGATAGATTGTCGGCAAAGTTCAAAGGGAATCGACCTTCGGCCGCCCCGGTGGCTGGATCGCGGGGATCGAATCCCGTAAGCGCACTGAGCGCCAATGCCGCATCCTTGACGGAGCGTGCCAAGGGGCCAGCGGTATCTTGGGAATGGGAAATGGGAACGATGCCAAACCGGCTAATGAGCCCCACCGTGGGTTTAATGCCGACCAACGAATTTTCGTTCGAAGGGCTCAGAATGGAGCCCGAGGTCTCGGTCCCGATGGCCAAGATGGCCAGACCGGCCGCCACCGCCGCGCCGGACCCTGAACTCGATCCTCCGGTGTCGAGGGAGCCCGGACCGTAAGGGTTCAGAACCTGGCCACCTCGGGAGCTATAG
>JAKADW010000169.1 GCA_021820165.1 Bacillota bacterium | reverse complement strand
CTGAACGTTTGTCTCCCGCAGCATGGGTGAAGGTCCAGGCCGACGCGATCCCCGCCCCACCTTCTACCGATTATCGGCGCATGCCGGGGCCTTTAGCATTTGGTTGACGAAGGCCCATTGCCGCCCGGACACCTTTTTGCCGACCTGCTCCTCCGTACTATGACGAATGTTCGACTCCGCCTTATCTTGCGCGAAACCTATCTTCCCCACATACGGGGTCCGACGCGTTGGGCTATGTAAAATTCGCTATAATACCTTCGGAATCTCTGTTCGGGAAAGGAGGGTTGGTATGGTCAAGGTCCGGTCGGTAAAGTGGCATGATGAAGCCTGGGAAGTGTACTTTGAAATCAAAGAGGGCGTGTATGGCTTGGAAGACTATCCGGTACGCATCACGCACTTGGGGCACTATGAAGTCGACGGCTTTTCACAGGCAGTGGCGACGGTGGCTACGGGGCTTCTCAGAAGTCACATGCGGCGGGGGGCTGTGCCGCCACATGCCGTGGTGGTGAACTGGAGTCGGGTGGAACGGCTGACGCACGGTGCATCCGAGGAAGTGCAGAACGCCATTCGCCAAATCAATGAGAGCCGCGCCCATAATCAGGACAGCGCCGTCTCGAGTCAGTTTTAATCGCGGGATTGACAAGGGTGTGGCCAACGGGTACAATCGATGAGGCTGTCAAGGAAAAAACCTTGACACTACGAGGGGGAGACACTGACGGCCAAATCGCTGGATCGCGTGCGGGCGGGGTTGTTGTTTGATGTCTATGGACCGCTTCTCACCGAACACCAGCAAGAGGTCTGGCAGCTCTATTACCTCGAGGATTGGTCACTCGCTGAAATTGGGGAGGCTCACCGGATTTCGCGGGCAGCCGTTCACGATTTGCTTGAGCGCACCGAGAAACTACTGGAGGACTACGAGTCTCGTTTAGGGCTTTTAGCACTCCACCAGCGCCGTCGGGAGCGCTTTCAAATGGTGTTGCAGGCGCTCCGAGGGCTAGAAGCGGCCGGCGCGGTGCGGGCGATGATGGAACGATGGGCGGAAGAGGAGGGGCTGACGGATGTTTGATGCGCTGACGGAAAAATTGCAGCAAACCTTTAAGCGGATGCGCAACAAGGGCCGCCTTACGGAGGCGGATGTCAAAGAGGCGCTTCGTGAAGTGCGTCTGGCCCTCTTGGAAGCCGACGTCAATTTCAAAGTCGTCCGTGAGTTTTTGAACCGCGTGGAATCTCGCGCTGTCGGCCAAGATGTCCTTTCAAGTCTCACGCCCGATCAAGCGGTCATCAAGATTGTGCGCGATGAGCTCATTCAATTGATGGGCACCCGCGTAGAACGGGTGCACATGGCGTCCAACCCACCGACGGTGATCTATCTGGTCGGCCTTCAAGGGGCCGGTAAGACCACCGCCAGCGCCAAGTTGGCGCGTATGTTGCGCCATCAAGGACGCCAGCCTCTATTGGTGGCGGCTGACATCTATCGCCCCGCCGCTATTGACCAGTTGAAGGTGCTCGGGGAGAAGATTCAAGTACCAGTGGTGACCGAGGAGCAGAAAACGCCGGTGGAATTGGCCCAGCTGGGCATGGCCACGTCGCGGCGGATGGCGAAAGATGTGGTCATTATTGACACGGCCGGACGCCTTCACGTGGACGACGACCTCATGGGTGAACTGGAAGCCATGAATCGCCAAGTGCCTGCCCACGAGATGCTGTTAGTGGTGGACGCCATGACCGGTCAAGACGCCGTGCGGGTCGCCGAAGCTTTTAAAGATCGACTGCCTCTGACGGGCGTGATTATGACCAAACTGGATGGCGATGCCCGTGGTGGGGCGGCTCTTTCCATTCGGGAAGTGACCGAACTCCCCATTAAGCTTATCGGATCAGGCGAGAAGCTGGAAGATTTGGAGCCTTTTAACCCCGAACGCTTGGCCTCGCGGATTCTTGGCATGGGAGATATCCTCACCCTGATAGAAAAAGCAGAAGCGTCCATGGATCGAGAGGACACCCAAGTGTTGGCCGAAAAGATTACCAAGGCGGATTTTACCTTGGACGATTTTCGCGCCATGATTGATCAAGTGAAAAAGTTGGGACCGCTTTCCAAGGTCATGGAGATGATGCCCGGAATGGGCGGCAAAATGGCTCAGGTGAAGGACAAGGTTGACGACCGGATGATGGTGCGGGTGGAGGCGATTTTAAACTCCATGACCATCAAGGAGCGTCAACGGCCCGACGTCATCGATGGCAGCCGCCGATTGCGGATTGCCCGCGGTAGCGGAACCTCCGTACAGGAAGTCAATCGCCTGCTGAAACAGTTTGGCGAGAGGAAAAAGATGATGAAACAAATGAAAGGCAAAAAGGGCCGCATGCGTATGCCGCGAATGCCCTTTCCGCCTTTGGGATGACCAGAAAGGAGGTTAGAGAATGGTAAAAATTCGCTTGCGCCGCATGGGCGCCAAGAAGCGGCCCTTTTACCGCGTGGTGGTTGCGGATTCACGGTCCCCTCGCGACGGGCGTTTCATTGAAGAGATCGGCTACTATGACCCCACCAAAGAGCCGGCCGTCATAAAGATTGACGAAGACAAGGCAATCCGTTGGATACAGAACGGCGCTCAGCCGACTGATACGGCACGCTCGCTGCTTCGGAAAACGGGTGTGTTGAATCGTGTACACCAGTTGAAGCAACAGCCTCAAGAGGCTCATGAGTCGTAGTGTAGCCAATGTGTGGCCCGGTCATGTGTTGATCGGACAGGTGAAGGCTCCGTTTGGGATTGATGGTTCTGTCAAAGTCTATCCCACGACAGATTTTCCGGAACGTCTTCTGGGGCTGAAAAAAGTCACGGTGGATGTCCTCGGGGGACCGCGACCGGTATTAATGAGCCGCTTGCAACCGCCTATGGCGGTCTTGCAAATTGCTGGCGTCGCCAGCCGGGAACAGGCCGAACGGTTGCGTGGAGCGCTTCTCATGGTTCCTGAAGAGGATTTGCCCAAACTGCCCCAAGACGAGTATTATTGGCATCAGTTAGTGGGCATGGTGGTCCGTGAGGAAGGCACCAATCGTACCTTGGGGAGCTTAGCGCATGTGATTAGGACGGGTGCTGGGCATGATGTCTTTGAGATAGCCCGAGAAGGGAAAAAGCCCTTGTTAATTCCCGCCCTAAAGTCGGTGGTTAAACACATCGATATTGAAGGCCGGGAAATGCGGGTCGAACTCTTGCCGGGGCTGGAGGACATTAGTGAGTGATGATGGTCATTCAGGTCATCACACTGTTTCCGGAGATGTTCTCCGGAGTCTTTGGTGCCAGCATCTTAAAACGGGCCCGAAAGCGCCAGTTGGTGGATATTCGGGTGGTGCCGCTGAGACCCTTCGGCGTGGGGCCGCATCGTCAGACGGACGACTATCCCTTCGGCGGCGGGGTGGGTATGCTACTCCGGGCCGACGTGGTCGTGCCAGCTGTGGAGTGGACGATGATGCATGTCAAGGGACACCCGCGGGTGCTGGTCACTTCACCGCAAGGTCGGCCGTTTAATCAAGCCCTGGCGGAGGAGTTGTCCAAAGAAGAGCATCTCATTATCGTCGCTGGCCACTATGAGGGACTCGATGAGCGGGCGCGGATGATTCTAGATGCCGAAGAGGTGTCGATTGGCGACTTTGTATTAACCGGCGGGGAACTGCCGGCGATGATGATGGTCGATGCCGTGGCCCGTCTTTTGCCCGGCGTACTGGGTGCCGAAGAGGGAGCACGCCACGACTCGTTCAGTCGCGAAGAAGGCTGGCTGGAGGGACCGCAATATACGCGACCGGAAATCTATCGCGGACTTCGGGTACCAGGGGTGCTCACCAGTGGAAACCATGAGGCCATCCATGCGTATCAGGAAGAGATGGCACGGCGCTGGACGCTGGAACGGCGGCCGGACTTAATTAAGGAAAGGGGGGAGAACTAATGGATTACATTAAGCTTCTTGAGGAAGATCAGATGAAGTCGGATCTTCCTGTATTTCGCGCGGGTGACACGGTGCGGGTGGCGGTGAAGATTAAAGAAGGCAACCGGGAACGGGTACAGATGTTTGAAGGGGTGGTGATCCGCAAACGCGGCACTGGCCTATCTAAGACCTTCACGGTGCGCCGCGTGAGTTATGGGGTTGGCGTTGAGCGGACATTTTTGCTGCACTCGCCTCGGTTGGAATCAATTGAGGTGGTGCGCCGTGGCCGGGTACGCCGGGCCCGATTGTACTACCTCCGCCAGCTTCGGGGGAAGGCGGCTCGTATTCGCGAGCGGCGCTAAGGGGCAGGCGAAGACCTTTGTCTTCGCCTCCATTATTCCCCAATGAGGTGACAGTGTGGCAGAAAAGAAACAGAAGAGCGCAACTCGTGAACTCATCGAGACGTTGGTGATTGCACTGGTACTGGCGTTCATCATCCGCACCTTTGTGTTCGAATCCTATTACGTCAAAGGTACGTCCATGGAGCCGACTTTTTATACCGGCGACCGGGTGCTGGTGAACAAATTGGCCTTCGTTTTTGGGAAACCGACGACCGGCGAAATTGTGGTGTTTAAGAGCCCCGTGGATCCCAAACAGGACTGGATTAAGCGGGTGATTGGCGTGCCCGGAGACACGGTGAGCGTGAAGAACAACGTGGTCTACATCAACGGTAAACGGTATCCGGAGCCCTTCTTGAAATATCGTAAGTCGATCAACGTGGCGCCTCACTACGTGCCCAAAGGCTATCTCTGGGTTGAGGGGGATAATCGGCCCGTGTCCTACGACAGCCGTTATTTTGGCCTCTTGCCCGAGAAAAACCTCAAGGGTCAGGCCTTTATCATTTGGTGGCCCTTGAATCAATTTCGGTGGCTCTAATGTCAAACCGCGGTTGGTACCCCGGCCACATGCTGGTCACTCAAAAAACCATTCGTGAGCTGGCTCCTTACCTCTCCGCATTTGTCGAAGTGGTGGACGCGCGGGCGCCGGAATTGACGCGCCATCGCCCTCTAGCCACATGGATTGGCAAAACCCCGTTAATTTTGGTCTTGAATAAGAGTGATGTCGCCGATCCCAAAGTGACCGACGCCTGGGTATCCTGGTATCAAAAACGGGGAATTACCGCCGTGCCCTTAACGGCATCGGCCCAGGATGCCCGGGGTCGTCTAAAGGCGGCCATCACCCGACGGATCGATCCTCCCTACCGATTATCCGTGGTGGGTTTGCCTAACTTAGGCAAGTCGACCGTGCTGAATCGGATGGTGGGTAAGAACCGGGTTCGTACAGGCGGCAAGCCCGGGATTACCCGCGGGCCGCAATGGATTCGCCTGGACGATGGATG
>JAKADW010000168.1 GCA_021820165.1 Bacillota bacterium | reverse complement strand
TTAGCATGGGACAAGCCATGATGGTTATCGATTTCTTTGTCATCGCTGGGTTCGCGGTGACCTTTGACCCCACCAAAGCCATGTATTCACTGATCGCCCTGTTTATTTCCGCTCGCGCCATCGACTTGGTTCAAGAGGGCACAGCCTTCGCCCGCGCCTTTACCATTATCACCAGCCACCCGAACGATGTGGCATCTCGCATTATGGTCGAGATTGGACGGGGGGTGACACACATGGGCGGGCACGGGGCCTACACCGGCAAGGCTCGCCGCATGTTATACGTGGTCGTCATCCGATCCGAAGTCACCCGCGTCAAGGCCCTCATCTATGAGGTGGACCCGGATGCTTTTGTGGTCGTGGCTAGTGTCCACGAGGTGGTGGGTGAAGGATTTCGGCGCCCACCACTGGAAGAGTAGCCTAGAAAACGGCTGGGACATCGTGTGATACCAGAAGTCCGCCAACGCTTTTGGGGGATATCCACTATCACCGGTGGCTCAGAAGAGGTGTCGCAGAACATGGATTCGTTCGTCGTGGATAGTGGCCCTATGCCGGTCCAGGCATAGGGCGCTCGCCTGTGCGTGGTGTTTGGCCTCCCGTTGTGTTGCTACCAATCGCATGAGCTCCCATTAGACGGCTTGAGATGACTCTTGGCGCCGGGTTTCTTGTTGGCCGAAGCGCAGGAAACCGAGCGATACACCACCGGCACCAAGAGCCACGACCGAAAGCCAGAAGGTAGCCCCGGCCGTGAGTAGCGCCCCACCCACGGTAGGCCCCAGAGCCGATCCGGTGCGGTTGGCCAAACCAAAAAGCCCCATGTAGCGGCCGCGCAGCTCTTCCGGGGCTCGATGCGCCACCCAGGTTGAGGCGGCGGGGTTGATGACGTTTTCCCCAAGCGTAATGATGAAGACGGACAGAGCAAAAACGGCGAAGGTATGCCCGGCTAGCATGGTGAAAAAACCGAGACCGTACAAGAGGCTTCCGGCTGCCATGAGCGTGGGGGGCTTAAAACGCTGGGCGATACGAGCCACGGGCCACTGCAACACCAAGACCAAGAGCGCGTTTTCTGCGGCCAGATATCCGAAGGTGGGGGTGGGGTCATGCAAGTCGAGGTGGAGATAGGCGGGGACCACCTGGTATAACTGGGCGTAGACCATGCCGGTGAGGCCCCAGAAGAGCGAGAAGCGCAAGAAGGGGCCATCGCGTGCCACATCCAGGAGTCCCCGTGGCGCTACCGAACTGGTACGGGGCTTACGATGGGGGACGCCCAGTTGAATAATGACGGCATAAATAGCCATAGAGAGAGCATCCAGGCCGAATACGGCGAGAAACGAGTGATTCGCTAAAAATCCGCCAATCATGGGGCCAATGATAATGCCGGCGTTCGACGCCATGCGCATAAAGCTGTATGCCTGAGTCAATTTCGCTTGCGGGACTAAGTCGCCCACCATAGCCATGGAAGCGGGTTGGAACAAGGGGACGGAAAGCCCCATCAACACCAGGGCTCCGATGAGAAAGGCGGGCGTCGGAGCCAGGCCGACGGCAAGCGTGCAAAGCGCCCCAACGCTTAAGGAGAGCAACATCACCGGCCGACGTCCCCAGGAGTCACTAAGCACGCCCCCGATCAGCTGAGCCACTACCTGGGAAAGTCCATAAAGTGTCATCACCAAGCCCACAACGGTCATGGAGGCATGGAGGCGGTCTGCCAAATAGATGGTCATGAAAGGGAACACCAGAGAGTTGCCAACCAGGTTCACAAATCGGCCCAACATCAATATGTAAAAGGTATCCGGGATATCCGGATCCCGCCACCGGTCAAACCGGCCCATGTGGATCCCCCTCGATAACCGACGAAAAATGGCTGATAAACCCACTCATTTTATCAAAGGCAGAGTAAACTGGGAATGGGAAGGATTGGTGGGTTGACCGATAGGAGGGGTGTGGGTGATTGCGCAAGAAATGATGACAACAGACGTAATCAAGATTGAGTCCACGGCCAGCATTGGTGAGGCGGTCAAGCTGCTTCGCCGCCACACCATTAGTGGACTTCCGGTTGTGGACAAGAATGGACGACTCATTGGTGCCATCACTGGTGGGGACGTGTTGCGGGCGTTTCAACAACGGGCTCACAAGGTTTATCATAGTCTAATTGGATCAACCCATGTGATGACGGACAATGCTGTATTTACCCGCGATCGCGATCAACTACTCGCCTTGCCGGTGCAAAAGATGATGAGTCGGGGCGCCGTGACAGTGGGGCCCGAGACCCCTATCGGCGAGATTACCGACATCATGTTGCGGCAAAATGTGCGTCGCGTCTTTGTCTGCAAGCAGGATCGTCTCCTCGGGATCATTACCCGAAACGACATTGTCCGCTATCTGGTCTCTCATCTTGAGCCCTAACGAAGGATGCGATAGAGTTCTCGACCGAGACGGGTAATATTTTTCAAAAGCACCGACTCGGGCGCCCCTTGGCTCATGATGGTGGCGACATAGGCGCCGCCCATCCAAGAGACAATCCCGCTGTCGTGGCGCGCCTCATTTAAACTCCCCGTCTTGTGGGCGATGGTTCGCTGTGGTAGAGCGCCGGGCACGGAAGACATCGGGGGAAGGGGCGCAATGGAGACCGGCCCTTGGCACCGGCCGAGGATGTCTACCATCTGAAGAGAGACGCGGGCGGAAATCACCTCACCTCGGGCCAAAAGCTCCATCAGGCGTGTCATATCATGGGCGGAGGTCCGGTTCATGCGCGGACGCTCGGTGGGTACCCGTTGCAGGCGGCGTTCCAACACCGTTTGGTTGAGCCCCAGCCGCCGCATTAACTGGTTGACGGTGTCGACGCCCAGATAGTCGATGAGGAGATTCGTGGCGGTATTATCAGACACGGTGATCATCAGAGTGGTTAGGTCGCGAAGGGAAAGCCGAAGCCCCGGCGTCAAATCCATCAAGACGCCGGAACCCGAGACTTGATCCTCCTGGGTCATCACCAGCGTTTCATTTAAGTCGAGATGTTCTTCTTCAACCCGGCGAAAAATCTCTGCCATGATGGGGACCTTAATAAGGCTAGCGGAGGGCATGACCTCGTGTTCGCGCCAGGCTACATGGTCTCCCGTTTTGAGGTTGGTTGCAGAAATGCTATACGCGCCGTCCCAACTTTTTACCAAGGTTTCGATGGGCATGGAGGTTCCTCCCGAAGAGATGTCGGCGTAATCATACACTCTAATAGCCAAGAAGGAAATGGGCGCCTAGTCGCGAAGCTTACATAGGTCAAGGGGGGGTGTCGGGTGGCGGTAGTGGTTTTGGGCAGTATTAATTTGGATTTGATTGCCCGGATCAAGCGGGTGCCCAAAGCGGGCGAAACGGGACTTGCCCAAGATTTCATGACCAGCCCTGGCGGGAAAGGGGCGAATCAGGCCTTGGCAGCCCGCCGTATGGGTGCTGAGACATCGCTCTTAGGCATGGTTGGGGAGGATGCCTTTGCCGTCCAAGCTCTCAAATTTTTGCGTCAAGACAACGTCGATTTGAGCCGCATTGGGGTCAGCAAAGACCGCTCGACGGGTCTCGCCATGATAGTGGTGGAGCAGTCGGGGCAAAATGCCATTACGGTAGTTCCGGGGGCTAATGCCGCGATTGGGCAGGACGTTCTGGCCGACTTAGAGGCTCGTCTAACGTCGCGGGACCTCTTGGTGCTGCAGTTGGAAGTACCGTTGGACGTGGTTGAGGAGGCCATTCGCATCGCCCATCAAATTAGGGCGCGGGTGATGCTGGACCCGGCACCAGCTGTGCCGAATTTACCCAAGTCCTTTTATCGTGTGGATATCATGCTACCCAACCAATTTGAGGCAGAAGCCTTAGTCGGGGAGGAAATTACCGACGTCCGTACGGCCAAGGCCGCGGCCCGGCAGATTCGTAGCCGGGGCGTGGAGGTGGCGATCGTTAAACTCGGGGAAATGGGTGTGGTGTGGGCCACGGCCCGTGGCCTCTTCTACCTTCCGGGGGAGTCGGTAAAAGCCATCGATGCGGTCGGGGCGGGCGATGCGTTTGCGGGAGCGTTGGCGGCGCGGTTAGACGCGGGCGACGCCTTGTCCGATGCGATCCGCATGGCTAATCACGCGGCCGCCTTATCCACGACTAAAGAGGGTGCGCAAGCCTCATTCGTGCGCCTAGAAGAGGTGCGTCAACATCTATCCAACTAATTCCGTGCCCGTCTATTTAGATATGGATCCAGGCATCGACGACGCACTTGCGCTCTATGTGGCGTTAGGGTCGTTACCGGTGAGCGGCGTTGCCGCCGTGGCCGGCAATGTGGAACTGGAGAAGACCTACGAAAATGCCCGGTTGTTGCTCGAAGCGGCTCACCGGAACGATATTACTGTCGCGCGGGGAAGTTCCAGGCCGCTGGTCCGGCGCTTAGTCACGGCTCCCCATGTTCACGGCACCAGTGGGCTGGACGGCTGGGTGAAGCCGACCCTACAAGGGTATTCGGGACCCACGGATCCGCCCTGGCTTTCTTGGCCCCTCCTTTGGCGGGACGAGGTGAGCCTTATTGCGACCGGTCCTTTAACGAATGTGGCCAAGCTTCTTTGGTGTCTTCCGGAGGACAGAGCGGGGAATTTGAAGGGCATTACGGTTATGGGTGGGGCCATTCATGGAGGAAACGTCACGCCGACCGCGGAGTTTAATTTTTATGTCGACCCGGATGCGGCGGATTGGGTGCTCGGAGGGCCCGTGCCTGTCCGTCTGGTCGGTCTCGATGTGACCCATCGGGCTCGCATGCCCTGGGACGCCGTTGAACGGTTGGGGCAATTGGGCTCCTTGGGGCGCATTCTCCAGGACACCTTGACGTGGTATGGGAACCACATCGAAAGGAATCCGGAGGGTCTGGCTGTACACGACGCCGTGGCGGTGGCGGCTTACGCCCGGCCGGACTTATTTCGCTTCGAATCCCAAAAGCTTCAGGTGCTCACCGCGGGAGACGGGCGGGGTACCGTGGTGCGCTTGCCCGAGAGCGCTGACCGGCCCGCCGTTCAGGTCGCCATGGACGTGGACCAGGAGGCACTCCTCGAGTGGCTCTGGCAGCGTCTTGTGCGTCTTCAGGAAAAGTTTAACCAAAGCCCGTAACCTTCCTCGGACTCCTTGCGTTATACCTAGCAAAGGGAGGGGATGACGATGCCCAAAGCTGATCAAAAGCGGGCGGACTACTATCTTTATACCTGGCAGATTAAAGCGGTGCAGCGGATTTCCCGCGAAACCCGAACGCCGCCCTCCGAGGTGATGCGGACACTGCTGCAGCAAGCACTGTCTGAACGAGCGATGGA
>JAKADW010000167.1:647-5322 GCA_021820165.1 Bacillota bacterium | reverse complement strand
TAGGAAGAGAATCGCGACCGGCACGTCGCCTGCTTGGAAAAACACAAGCATACCCAAAATCGAAATCAGGGCAAAAGCCACGGCCATCCAACCTTCAGGGCCATCCGCCGCGCCAATATACCGTCGCCAGCCAATGGCGAACCAGTGCACACCATAGGCCGTGAATGCCAAGGCCGCCATATAGAGAGGCGGCTTCGATGTGTAGACCGGAAACCAGCTCAATCCCACCATCAAGTACACGCCCGTGATGAACTGCATGAATCCGCCCATGACGAGCCCCCACATTCCCATGGTCTTATTGACCTCGGGACTGGCCTTCGGGCGATTGAACAGGGCCTGGCCGCCCCATACAAAGTAATTGGTTCCCAGTCCAAAAAACCCAATAGCTATCGGTAAAAATGCCGACTGCGGCAAGGACATTGAATGAACCTCCTCACATGTCACTTTATCTATATGCTAGACGTCTCCAGGCCGCCCAGGGTTGAGGCCTCCAGCAAGTTCCCCTGCAAAGGCCCCTCCTTACAAATAATAATCGGAAAAGTATCTCCTGTGGATATATAAGCGACTATTGCATCGCGAAACGAAGTTTAGGGGCAATGTACTGACGTTCGGCAAGATATTGGCCTCCCGCCTTGAACGCGTCATCGGTCGTCGGGGTCGCCTCCCCCTGGCACCGCCAGGCGTCCGGTGACCTACTCGCCCCCACAAGCGATCATGGTGTGCGTTGCACCAGAACATCATCCCAAGTTCACCCAGATCGACTTAACCTCGGTATAATGAGAGAGGGATCCTAGCGCCCATAGCTACAGACGACCATCCCTAAGATCGCGCCAAGTCTCGGGATCAGCCCGCACAACATAGGCGATTAACCAAGGGATTCGCGGCTTGGCGGAAATTTTCCTTTCACGTGCAAACTTATCGACAATAAAATGTTTAGCGCCAGGGATTGGTTTGCCGCTCCCCCGGTAATCCGGCATCCTTGTGGTATGGTTGGAGAAAGGAGCGCGCAGCATGAACTCACGTTTTTCCGATCCCCGTTTTCTCCATAGAGCCTATGGCACCAGTGACGCTTTGACTATCCGCATTCGAGCGCAAAATCAATTTGGGCTGGCCGGTCAAAACATCTTCGAAGAGCTGACGCGCACGGCCTTGTCGCGAAGGGTGCCCAAGCGGGTGCTAGACGTCGGTGCCGGCACGGGAGCTTGGCACCCCTGGATTCGCCGCTATGCTGGGCCGGATGCTTACTACGTGGCGGTCGACCAATCGCCTGCTATGGTTAGCCGCCTGCGCGATCTTTTGCGTGACGATTCGAAAGCTGAAGCCTATCTGGATAACGTCAACACTCGTCAATCGCACGGAGAGCCCTTTGACTGGGTAGGAATGCACTATATGCTCTATCATGTGGACGATATCGGGGCGGCCATCCGTTCGGCGTGGGCCCAGGTACGATGCGGGGGCATGCTCTTGACCGCCACCAACGGAGCGGACAGCTATCGAGAAATGTCTGACCTGCACCGTGATGCCGTCAGACTCGCGGGTCTTCCGTATACCGAAGAGGCCCGCGGCAATCGCTTCACTTTGGCCAATGGGGCGGCCTTCTTCCCGGAAATGCCCACGTCTCATGAATATCAGGGGGGCCTTCGATTCCCCACACTAGAAACCTACCTAGCCTACTACGGTTCGGGGTTTTGCTGGACCGGTATACCCACCGACCTTGAAGTTCCAGCGACGAGGGCACTCTTGCTCGAGATTATGGCCGACCTTGTCCGCCCTCTTATAGAACGCACGGGTTACATTCAGTTGTCTCAGTCAACTGGGTTTTTTTGGTTGCAAAAGGCGGAGAATACCTAAATCAGGAACTGGGCGGGCGCAGATCTACAGCACGCCACCCAGCCTACGATAATAGTGAGAATCTAACGCCGCAAAAACTCTATAACATCTTGAAAGTCGTGACGCTCTCCGTGATCCCGCGCGTCAGCATGAGACGGAATAAGAGCAGATCGGCACGTAAGGACAACAGCGGGTGTCGAAAAGTCATAGGATGATTCCGCTCGACCACAAAGTGCCCCAGCCAAGAACACCCGTAAGCGACAATCAAAGCCAGGACGAGATAGACCCAGTTCCAGGCAATGACGGCTAAGAGTATGCCGATGAGGGCGGCGCTCGTGCCTACGAAGTGCCATAGGCGCGTCGCCAACAATTCATGCTCTTTTAGGTAGTCGAGCCAAAACGCATAAAACGTCTTTGCTTCGCCCATCCAATTCCCCTCCTGAACGAAAGTATTCGCGAAAGAAGGAGTTTTTTCCTTCCCTGCCAAAATCTCCGGCTTTTTATGACCCGCTAGCGCCGCGAAACAACTTGTGGCATGCTTTTCTCACCAAGGGGGAGTGGACGATGCGGCTTTCACGAGAAGGCAGCCAAACCATTTGGTACGATGACGCGGGGCAGGGAGACGCCGTGATTTTGCTGCACTCAGCTCTTGGCGACCATCGCCAGTGGAACCCCCAATGGGAAACGCTTCAAAAACACTTCCGGGTGACCCGCTATGACGCACGTGGATACGGGAGAAGTTCCGATGCTGATGGGCCGATCGACCCGGCTGATGACCTCCTCGCTCTCCTCGACCACCTGAAACTTGAACGTGCCCATCTGGTGGGTTCATCGATGGGCGGAACGACCGCGCTCCATGCGGCACTGTCCTTTCCCCACCGCGTGGGAAAGATCGCTCTCATGGGCACCGGCATCCTGGGATTTGACCCGGATGCGTTGGAAAGCAGTATTCCGCTAGATATCGAAGAAGCATACCACCGTGCTATCTCTGAGGGGGATCACGAGGCGCTTATCGACGTTTCCGAAACCATCTGGCTTGTTGGTATCGAGGGCACCAACCGCGACGTCCCAGAATCGGCCCGCATGTTATTTCGGACGATGAATCGGGAACAGTTGACCCTTCATCCTCCTGGCGGCCCGGAATACCTTCCTGGTCGTGACGTTGAGCGGCTCGAGCACCTTAAAACCCCGACACTGGTCATCATCGGCGATCGAGACACCGCATACTGCCGTCGCGCGGCAGAAATTCTGGCCGCTAGAGCACCCCAGGTTCAACTCCATACCATGAGCGCAGGCCACTTTCCTAACCTCACCCGCCCGGACGAGGTTAGCGCCGTCTTGATGGATTTTCTCCATCGATAACCTTTAAAGTGGAAGCGACTAGACGAAGACGACCAATTTCATCATGAGGAAACTGGTTAACGAGGCCAGGAACATGGCCAAGACCTTGGCGATGTTGTTGGCAAGCACGTGATTGACCGCGTGCGTTTGGACAATCCAAGGAGCGATAAACCCCAAGATAAGGTCGTTAACAACGACATTAATGAGCGACTGCGTTAAAAAAAGCAGTCGCTGACGCATCGCCCCCGGGCCTCGGCGCTTATGTTGCTGGCGAAAGGTCCAGCGGCTGTTCCAAATGTAACTGTTCAGAATGGCCG
Organism: Bacillota bacterium; assembly: GCA_021820165.1. The sequence continues at coordinate 1,834 of JAKADW010000167.1, read as the reverse complement.
CACCAACGGCCAGGGTGTTGTAGAGAACCAGCCGTTTGACGTTGTGGGTAGGAGCGATAAAATAGAGCCCGTTAAAAACGCCTAGATCAATAATGGCGTTCCCAAAGCCCACGAAAACAAACTTTAGGAGTTGCCACGCCCGTTTCATGCGGTGCTGCCCCGCTGAGCCCCCAATAGTTCCTCGTACCATCCGACCAACTCTTGGGTCGGCACTCGCCAGCCCCAGCGCTCGGCTTCATGCCGCGCCCGCCGCGACAATTCCTCGCGCCGCGCTGAGTGCATGAGCTCGCTAACGCGCTGCCCGATACTTTCCGGTCGGTCAGCATGGAAGAGCAATCCCGCACCGCTTTGATCGGTAAGTTCGTGGGTAGGCTGGCTCTCCGCCGCAATAATCGGAAGACCCGATGCCATGGCTTCCAGCAAGACGAGCCCCAAGGTATCGGTCGTGGACGGAAAGACAAAAACATCCGCCGAAGCATAGGCCGCGGCCAACTCTTCACCATGGAGCGTTCCGATAAACGTTGTCGGGGTCCCACGGAATAATTCCTCCAGCGACGCCCGCGCCGGCCCATCGCCCACAAATGCCAAATGCAAATCGGGATTGGCACCAAACAAGGCCGTAAGCCGGTCAAGACCCTTTTCGGCTGCGACCCGTCCCACAGACAGCGCAATCATCCGTTCAGGATGGCCGTCCGTCAGGCGTCGCCTCATGGCGTCTGAGCGCTTGTGAGGATGATAAAGTGCGAGATCCACGCCCCGAGTCCAAACACGCACATTGCGTATCCCCTCTTGGACCAACTCCCGGCGGACGGTCTCGGACGTAGCCAGGTTCAAGTCGGCGCGATTATGCAACGCCCGTATACATGCCCAGATAGCAGGCTTCGTGAAGCCTAGATGGTAAAATTCTGCATACTGGGCAATGTTGGTGTGGTATGACGCCACTAAGGGGCGCCCTTGAGAGACGGCCGATAATACCCCGCCCCAGCCAATGACAAACGGATTGACCGCATGAACAATATCGGGGTCAAATTCCCGAATGTAATGCCCAATGCGCGGCAATGGCATTCCCCAAGGCTTGCCACCATAGATGAAGCCAACGCTAACGTTCGGTACGTCGCGCACTGGAATGCCTTCAAATACGGGATCGCCACCTCTTGGCGCGATCACCAACAACTCGTGGCCCATCT
>JAKADW010000167.1:0-637 GCA_021820165.1 Bacillota bacterium | reverse complement strand
ATCTTCTTCAGTTCCCGTAACGTCGCTGTTAGCCGGGTTACAACACCGTCCGTTGACGGCCACCATGTTTCCGTAACAAAGGCAATTCTCATCGTTGACTGCCTGTCCCCCATCGTCTTGCAACTTGTTGACGTAGACGTGCGCCGGGTATTAAAAACCAGCCTAGTATACCATAGGTTTCCGGTCTGACTCCACCCTGTATGATATCACCCCGCGCAACCGGAAATTGTTCCAAAGATTGGAAACGCCTTTCCTCCTGCGCCAGAATGTGTCAAAATAAAAGGACGAATTGCATTGAGGAGGCGATTAGTAATGGATGATCGAACATGGGACCGCGTCAGCGGCCTTTTGATTGGAGCAGCCGTCGGCTTTATCGCGGGAATTCTGATGGCCCCTTCGGCTGGTACCGAAACTCGCGAAAATCTGAAAAAGAAGACCCAGGGAACGCTGGACCAGGTAAGTGGCAGCGTCCGCGACATTCGTGAGAACCTCACCAAGAAGGGCCAGGACATCTGGCGCCGGGGCATGACAGAGATTTCCCTAGACGACGAAGAGGCCCTGCCGAATAACGACGAAGGCCACGGCGCATGAGCACCGCGACTGCTCTCACCATCATCGCCATTGCCATGGCGGTTTT
>JAKADW010000166.1 GCA_021820165.1 Bacillota bacterium | reverse complement strand
TTCCGATCTCGGCCTCCGCGAATACGAAACATCAAGGGACATTTGAATGATGAGGGGAGATTCCCATTTCATCCCATTGGGGGGATTCCATGATCGTGATTAGTGAATGGATGGACGCGCACGGCTTAGCTTTGCTGAAGAAGCTCCCCGGTCCAGCAACATATCTCCCCGATTTATGGGGAGATGCGGCAGCGCTTTTAGGCGCCCTCAAGCAGGCTGAAGGCCTCATCGTACGAAACCGAACCCGCGTGACGGCGGACCTCCTTGATGAGGCTCCCCACTTGAAAGTCGTCGGGCGGCTGGGGGTGGGGCTCGACAACATCGACGTGGATGCGTGCCAGGAACGGCGGGTAACAGTGGTCTATGCCCGCGGTGCCAATGCAGTGGCGGTGGTGGAATATGTCATCGGTGCGCTTCTCTACAGCATGCGCCCCTGGGTCGACTGGCACCAAGCGGCGCGCGGTGGTCAGTGGCAGCGGCACTTGGGTGGGAGGGAAGTTCATGGTAAGACGCTCGGCTTAGTGGGGATGGGTGACATCGGGACGCGTGTCGCCCGCACCGCCCGCTTTTTAGGAATGACGGTTAGAGCCTACGATCCTCATCTCGCCCCCTTCAATGCCCTGATTGCTGACGGAACCGTGATTCCCGAATCGAGCTTAATGGAGCTCGTCTCCCGTGCTGATGCGCTGTCGCTCCACGCGCCGCTACGCCAGGAGACCGCCCATCTCATCAATGCCTCGGTGTTGAGCGGCGCGAAACCGGGCATGGTTCTCATCAACACCGCGCGAGGGGGACTCATCGATGAATTAGCCTTAGCGGAGGCCCTCAAAATGGGTCGGCTGGGGCCGGTGTTTTTAGACGTGCGTGAGGAGGAGCCGCCCCAGCAGCCGGATCCAATAGCCTCCTATCCGGGCGTTCATCTGACCCCGCACCTAGCCGGGTTAACCGAGGAGGCCTTGGCGCGGACGACCTCACTGGTCCTCGAAGACGTCGAGCGGGTGCTGTCAGGCCGTCCTCCTCGCTCTCCGGTGCGCTGGTAATATTTCGCCGGGACCACCCATCTTCCGCGTGATATGATACGGAAGGAGGTGTCCGATGCGCACGAGGCTCTATATCACAGCGACCGCCCTAATGGTTATTCTCTCAGCGTGTGGACAAACTCACCCCAAGGCCGTTAAGCCGTTCAAGCCCGCGCCCATAGCCACACTCAAGCTCGGCCCCACGCGTGTAAAAACTGGCAGCGTATGGGAGCTGAGCAATCCGGGTGGTGGAACGCCGCGCGAGTCCTTAGTAATCCAGTCCATTCATGGCCAAAGGGTGACAGCCGTCGCCTACATGGGCGAATTCGGGTCCTTGATTCAAGCCAATCTTCGAGGCAAGACATCCTCGGCATCAACCTTAGTTTTGTCCGGGACGGTAAGCGAAGCCAGCGTCACTGGGAAAAGCGTATCTCGACCCATTCACGTCACCGTGAAAGGTATCCGGCTCCATACTTTCTGGGTGACACAAACCATTTCCGGAGATACGCTGAACTCCTTTAGCCAAATTACTTTCAAAGAGAGCGCGTCCTGATCAGGGAAATCGATGCTCCCCGCTAGGGCCTCCTCTGCCCAGAAGGAAAGACACGTGCCGATGCGGCCATTTCCACTGCCTGAAGGCCACTTTGGTAATTGAACACAGAATACAGCATATTCCCGTACACCCACTCTACCGTGGTATGCTCCCCGTCCCCAGCAATATTTTCGCCGACGACCCCAAAAGTTTCGGGAAGCAGGTGGCGATGGAGGTATCCGACCAACTTTCTGGCCTGGGCTAGGTCCTGGGTTATCGACCCATCCCAGACTTCCAGTGTCCAGTCCCCTTCGTGCCAGACCACCATTGGCGTACCCGGGGTCGACGTGTCATTCACATATTCGAAACCATAGATGCCCTCTCCCAAATTGACCTCTGTGTCCCCAACCTTTGGTGGAGGCTGGTAGGCCGGCGCGATGGAATGGGTCGAGCTCACATATAACGATGCGAGCGCCCTCGATGATGACGAGTAGGGTCGGCCTCCGAACGAGCCTACAATGGCGTCGGCCTGCTCGTAGGGTGCCGTGGACAGTATCGGGCTGTTGATGGGAAGCCGTTTGTCGCTGGAAAAAAGGTTGACCGTGTAGCCTCGGGCATTGGCCGTAGCCAACGCAGCCAGGTGTGGAACCTTCGGGGAAAATCCCGGTTCCGTCGGTGCCATATAGGAAAAACGGGCGGACCTTTGGCGAAGATACTGCATGGCTTCTTTAATGGTTTCATCAAACGGGCCCCGAGACACGTGAATCACCCTCTGGACGGTTTCATTGTTCGATGGTGACGAAGGAGTAGACGGGCGGGGTGTCGTAGATCTCGTATGATGACGTCCTATATTAGAACTCGCTGTCGTTCCCCTGGCGCCGCAACCCGCCATGGATCCTGCTATCCCCAACGAAATCAGGAACACGACCAGTCGACGATACTGCGTTGTCTTTTCCCCCTTAAGGGACAAATATTGCGGACGAACGTATAAGCGCACATTAGGAAGGCGCCTTGGCGCCATACCCGTAATAGTAGCTATACGCTTGGTCGCCCTCAAGATTCAACCCATTTAACACAATCCCCAGAATCCGCGCGTTCACCTGCTCCAGACGCTCCTTGCCCTTTAAATCGGCTTGCCTGGAGGCAAAGTCAGCACGCACCACGAAGATGCTTCCGTCCACGAGCTGGCTTAACGCAGCGGCATCGGTGTACGCGACCACCGGAGGTGTATCGACAATGACATATTCATATTCGCCTTGAAAACTTTTCAAAAGGTGGCTCATGGCACTGGATCCCAGCATTTCCGACGGATTCGGCGGAATCGGCCCCGAGGTGAGGACAGCCAGATTCGACAGAGGGCTAGGCGTGAGATACTGCGGCCAGTTTTCGAGGCGCGTCATCGCCGTCGTGAGGCCCGACAAGTTAGCGCTTGCAAATAGGTGATGAATGGTGGGCCGTCTCAAGTCGGCATCAACCAACAGCACGCGTCGCCCCGCTTGGGCCATCACGATAGCCAAATTGGCGGCCGTCAAACTTTTTCCCGCGCCTGGCACCCCGCTAGTCACCTGAATGGTCTGAAGATGGTCGGTGACGCCTAAAAATTCGAGATTGGTGCGAAGGGCCCGATATTGCTCACTGGCAGTTGAATTCGGAGCGGTCATGGTGACTAATTTCGGATCTAAAAGCTGTATCAATTCTCGTGATCCCATGACTAACCCCTTTCTGTCCTACGGCTACTTTGGTTGCCCCGGCGACGGGACGGTTCTCGTTTGGCCGTGGCCTGTTGCTGCCTTGCCCGATTGCTGACAACTGGCTTCGAAGGAATGGCAGGGATAACAGTCAGAATCGGCCAATCGCCAAAATAGCGCTTGATGTCCTCTTCCGAGTGAACGGAGTCATCCAAGTATTCCAAGAGAAATGCCAAACCCCCACTCACCAAAAGTCCCAAAACAAAGGCGATGGCCACGTTGGTCTTGGCCTTCGGAGCTACAGGGATCGAGGACGGCGCCGCCGCCGTAACGACTTCCAAATTCTTTTGCCCTTGTACCTTGGTGACCAACGCAACCGTTTGATTCGCCACGGCGTTCGCCACCCTGGCGCTCCATGTGGGTGACGTCCCCTTCACCGTCACGGTCAATAAGTCGGTGTTGGTCTCGGGGGTTGCGGTAATTGCATGGGTCAGTTGTTGCTCGGTTTCACCCAGGTGAAGGGAGGCATTAACATGATTCACCACCGAGGGCGCTGTGACCAACTGGCTATAGGTATCGACGAGCTGTTGACCGGTCACCATCGAGGTCAACAAGTCTTGAGCGCTATTGTGCGGAATCACCATCAACGTCACGGTCCCAGCGTACACTTTGGGCAACACGATTTTGGACACAACGCCACTCGTGACGGTTGCAACCAAGGTGATCACAACAATCATTGCGAGTCGCTTTTTGACGACACGCCATAATTCCTTCAATTCCATTGACCGGTTCCCACTCCTTTGTTACCACATACTTCGACAAGCATAGTGCGACTTCCTGTCTTTCCGAGAAAGGTTTCTCTCCAGCCTACACTCGCCACATCCCCCGCTATCCGAGAACCTCCGAATGCCGGTCATCGGCCACGCCTAGGTAACCATAATAAGACCGGGGCGTGAACGCCCCGGTCCTGAATCCCAACACGACTACGGTTGAATCGCGTTCACCAAGGTCGTGCCCAGCATCTGAGACACGGTAATTACCTTGGAATTCGCCTGATACCCTTGCTGCGCCATAATCATGTTGACGAACTCGTTGGCGAGACTCACATTCGAGCCTTCCAACTCCCCGGCCGCGATGCTGCCTAATTGCCCCGTAGAGGCGGTCCCCACATTGGCCGCTCCAGAGTTGGGCGATTGTTGCCAGAGGGTATTGCCAATATTGAGTAGGCCCCCGGGATTGGTAAAGTTGGCCAACCCGACCTGTCCCAACACCTTGGTACCCCCATTGGAAGCACTCCCGGTGATGGTGCCGTCCGACCCAATCGTAAAGTTCTGCAAGGTTCCCGCCGGGTTCCCGTCGGCGTTCGCCGTCAGATTCGAGGACATCGCGAAATCGTTCATGCCTTTAAGATTCAAACTAACGCCTGGATCATTAGGTAATGCGAGAGACGACAACGAGGTCGACTTGACAGTCCCCGCGTTCGAACCGCTCGTGTAAAAGGTGACCGACCCGGCTGACGAAGTAGTCGGGGTAGTACTGCCTGACGGGGTGTAGGAATAACTTACATTCCATGTCCCCGGACTGGAGGACGACTGTTTAAATGTTAGCGTGACGGGGATCTGATTCCCTAAGGAATCGTAGGCAGTGGTCGGCACGGACACGGTCGAGTCCTGGCTATTGATGTTGCCAGTGACGGTAATCTTGGTGCTCTGGGCTGCGGGCTGGGTCTGATTGGGTGGAATGCTGATGGGCACCATGTTGGTCCCCGTCTGCGCCTTATTGCTAATGGTGGTGGGGGACCAACCCATAACCATGTCGCCTTCGGGGTTAACCAAGTTGCCGTTGGCATCCAAACTAAAATCCCCCGCGCGGGTGTAAGCGTACCCCCCTTGCGAGGTTTTCACAATGAAGTAGCCGTTTCCCTGGATGGCAAGGTTGGTGTTAATCCCGGTTGACTGCAATGACCCCTCGTTCGTGTTAATCTGAACCCCGGCCACATTAACCGCCCCACCAGCAGACTGTTGTACGGGGTTAATCCCCCCAATTGTCGCCGTAGGCGCGGAAGCTCCGGACAGCGTTTGCTGCAACGCTTGGGC
>JAKADW010000165.1 GCA_021820165.1 Bacillota bacterium | reverse complement strand
ATCGGACCTTTGTTGGCTATCCCTTGGACATGAACTTCATGGCCTTGAACTTTAGTCCTAACGCTCAAAACGGACTGGGCCCGGTGTTTAAGCATCTCTACGTGCGTCAAGCCATGGAGGAAGCCATCAATCAGCCCGCCATCGATAAGTCGGTCTATCAGGGATTCGGCCCGCCCCAATACGGTCCCATTCCTACGACCCCGGCCACGGAATATTTGGACCCGGCGTTAAAGAAGGCGGTTTATCCCTATGATCCCAAGGCTGCTAAGAAGCTTCTCGAAGCGCACGGTTGGACCGAAAAGAATGGCGTGATGACCAACAAGAAAGGTCAGCAGCTAAAGTTTACGGTGATTTACTCGAGCGGTACCCAGACGATTCAGCAGCAGATGCAGATTATTGCCCAGGATTATGCCAACATCGGCATCAAGATCACCCTAAAGCCCATGTCCTTCTCCACCATGCTGGGCATCATTGGCTCTCCGGCGAACGCAAGCAAGTGGGATGCCGTGTCCGGGCTGGGAATCATCTACGGCGGCAGTTACCCTTCGGGGGAACAAGACTTCGCCACCGGCGGTGGAAACAACTTGATGGACTTTAGCAACCACCAGGAGGATGCCCTCATCCAAAAGACCACCGAGCCGGCGACATCTAAGGCGGTAAACTTCCAAAACTTCTACGCCTATGAGGATTATACCGCCAAGGAGTTGCCAGTCTTATGGCTCAACAATACGGGCCAAGTCAACGCGGTGGCGAAAAATGTCCATGGTGTCAACGCGGAGACGATCAATAACGTGACGGGGTACCCGCAAATGCAATATTGGTGGACATCGAAGTAACAGAACCCCGGAGTGGAGGCCACTCCGGGGTTCATCTTATTCCTGGCGGGTTGGATGGGCGGCCTTGTCGAATAATTGCGCGATGTTCTCCACCGAAAGGCCACGGGTCTCCGGCATCCAGACGTTGACAAAAAGCACCGCCAACACCGCCAATGCGGCGAAGATGAGCATATCCGCGGGAAGGCCCCAGTGGGTATGCATCACCGGGAAAAGTTCCGTGATGGCAAAATTAGCTAACCAATCGACCACTGCCGCTAGGGCGGCCATGCGCCCGCGGACGGCTGTGGGGAAGTACTCGCCTTGGATAATCCAGCCCGTGCCGCCGACCCCGAAGGCGAAAAAGACCACGAATCCGGCCAAAGTGGTGAGGACCAGCCAGGCGCGGAGGGGGCCGGTGAGAAATGCGAAGGCTCCCGCACTCAGCACCATGAAAAAGGCCATCCCGCCATAGCCGAGTCGCGCCAGCGCCTTACGACCGGCCCGGTCAATCTGGCGAAAACCGATGTAGGTCGCCAGCACATTCACCACCGACAAGACCAGCGTGGCTTCGATACCGCTGACGGCGATGCCGACGGCGCTCATGTGAGGACCGGCAAAATAGGGTTCCAATATTTTCGGACCGTAGTAAAAGGGCACGTTAATCCCGGTGATTTGCTGAAAAATCATGAAGACCGCCACAATAATAAAGGCGCGCTTGACCCCTCCGGAAATGACCGGACGGTGTTTCGGATCCTGGGCGCGGCTCTCGCGCTTGCGCGCTTCTTGGATGTCTTCGGGTTGCGGATGGATGCCTAAGAGGTGGAGGGTCTCGACCAATCGCTGGTCGTAGCCCTTTTCAAAGAGCCATCGGGGTGACTCGGGCATTTTCACCCGAAGCCCGAGACCTATCAGCGCCGGGACGGCGCCGATACCGAGAATGAGACGCCAATCCCAGCTTCCGGCATGATGCGGCAGGAGCCGGAATACGACGATGGCCACCACATAGGCGGCTAAAATGCCCACGGTAATCATCCATTGCTGGATGATCGCAAGTTTTCCGCGGCGGTCCTTGGGCGCGTACTCGGCGATGTAGGCGGTCGCCACGGCCGAGTCGGCGCCGATGGCCAAACCGACTAAGGTCCGGGCGGCCAACAGCATCCCCGCATCGACCGTAAAGGCGGAGAGAAGGGCGCCCAAGGCGTAAATGGCGGCATCAACTAAGAGCAACGCTTTCCGGCCAAATCGATCGGTGATGGGGCCGGCCAAAAGCGCACCCAAGGCGGCGCCCAGCGACGCTCCAGCCACCAGATATCCGAGGGCCAGACCACTTAACTTGTAGGGGATGAAGGTGAGCGCGGAGCCAATATTGGAGGTGTCGTAGCCAAACAAAAATCCGCCGATGGTGGCCATCACGGCCAGCGACCAGTAAAGGCTCGTGACATGATTGTCATCGAGGCTTTCGGCAATGTTCCACTGGTACGGTTCGTGTTCCAATAGGGGCCTCCTGGGTAATGAATAATTTTAGAGTGGACCAACGGACTTCGTTTTATGCACGGGGGGACTTAATGCGGCCAAAGGCCAACCGAGGCCTGATATAATGACGCTCAGAAAGGGTGGGGAGGGAGCCATGAAAGCTATCGTATTTGATACATACGGGGATACCTCGGTATTGCGTTATGCGGAGATGGAGAGGCCGGAGCCGGGGCCCGCTGAGGTGCTCGTGAAGGTCTCGCGTGTTGGCGTTAACCGGCTTGATCTCATGGCCCGCAGTGGTCAGGTGGGTGAATTGGCGCTTCCGCACATATCGGGGTCAGAAGTGGCGGGAACCGTCGACAAGGTAGGGCCGGACGTGGCTTTGCCGGTGGGGACGCGCGTTGCGGTCGCCCCCTATCTTTTCTGCGGCCAGTGCGAGTCATGCCTTCGCGGCGACGAGACCACGTGCTTACAGAGTGATATTTTGGGACTTGGCTCCCAGGGCGGCTATGCGGATTATGTTGTGGTTCCGGCAGCCAATTTGGTCGCTATTCCTGACCGGGTGTCAGATAGCGAGGCGGCTGCGCTGGCACTGTCCACGGTGACGGCATGGCACATGTTGGTGGACCGGGTACGGGTTAAGCCGGGTGACACGGTGTTGGTGTGGGCGGCCGGGTCGGGTGTTGGCAGCGCCGCGATCCAAATTGCCAAGCTACAAGGGGCGGAGGTTATCGCGTGTGCGGGAAGCGATGCCAAAGTGGAGCGGGCCCAAGAGGAATTTGGTGCCCGGTGGGGCATCAACTACAGCCAGGAGGATGTTCTCAAACGGGTGCGGGAGTTCACTGGCAAACGGGGTGTCGATGTAGTCTTTGAACATCTGGGGCAGGACACCATTCAAACCAGCATGAAGTGTCTCGCCCGCGGAGGACGCGTGGTCACTTGCGGGACACTGACGGGGGCAAAAGCCCCGATCGATTTGTGGGCCTTGTTCGCCAAAGAGTTGTCACTGGTCGGGGCATACGGAGGAACCCGAGACGACCTCCGAGCGGTATTAAAGGCGGCCGAGTCCGGACGTCTGAAGGCCGTAATTGACCGGGAATACCCGCTCGATGAGGCGGCTTTGGCGCAGGCGCGGATGGCGGATCGAGCCCAGTATGGAAAGATTCTTTTGGTTCCTTAGTCCTCAAACGACTAGAGAATCCTTGGTTTCTTGTAGGAAATGAGCATCTGTTTGTCGAATTGTTGGTCGTCAACAAATTGTGTGAACCGTCTAATTAGGTTGGAGTCCAGAGTCTCTCTGGACTCTTATTTTTTGTCCCCCGGGCGGCAACACTGAAACCGACAAGGGGGGATTTTTGCGAAGACGCGGGAGTTCTGGCGGGATAATGTGTTGTTCGGAGTGGCGTCGATTATCTCTGGACTTTTTAATTACTTATACCACGTCGTGCTCGCCCACGTTTTGGGGCCCGGACACTACGGCGACTTAACCACCTTCCTTAATGTGACCGCCTTTTTGGTATTGCCCGGTCCCGTGGTGACGCTTCTTTATACCCGGTTGGGGCGACGGGAAGGGCGGGCGGCACGGCGGGAGACGCTTTGGTTATGGGGAGGCGCGCTCGCGATTTGGCTAGGTCTCATAGCCGCATCCGGTCCCTTGGGACATATGCTTCACGTGAGTTCCTGGCTCCTGATTGTGTTTACCCTGGAAGTCGTCCCGTCGCTAGCACTGGCGGCCAATATGGGCATTCTGCAGCGCGTCCGGTGGTATGTCTGGGTGGGGATTCTCACCGTGCTTATCACCGCATTTCGCGTGGTTGCGGCCGGCATTGCTGTCTTCATCCACTTTTATCCGCTCTTTTCCGTGGGCCTTTTGGAGGGAATTGCCGCATTTGTCGCCTATTTTGTGAGCCGCCGTATGGCGGATCGAGCTCCTCGGGTAGGCGAACCGTCCAAGGCGGACGTGATTTCAGGTACCGCTGTGGTCGGGGTGATCGACGTGCTGTTGGCCATTTCCGATGGTCTTTTGGCCAAACATTCCTTGGGAGCTGTCGCGGCAGGGCGGTTTAATGGTCTCGCCACGATTGGTCATACCGTGCAATTCATTTCGGGAAGCTTCGGAACCGTAATGCTCACCTCGATTATTGCCGATCGGGCGAAGCGCTATCGCTTCTTGGGAATTACCCTCGCTGTCTATACGGGAATTGCCGTGGCGGCGGAACTGCTGTTTGTCTTCCGAGGCCGCTGGGTGGTCATGACGGTGCTTGGTCATCATTTTGTCCCCATCGTGGCATGGCTCCCATACTATGGATGGGGTATGATAGCGCTAGGACTCATAAATATTGCCATGTTATATTCGGTGGCCTTAAAACGCTGGGAAGCGGTGGCGATTGCCGGGATCGGACTCATTTACTGGATTTATGCGTTATTGCGGTCGCATAGCATCGGAGCGTTTGTCCGTTCCACCACCAATACCATGGCCATTGTTGTCATGGCGACGGCGGTCGTCATGGTTGGGGTCGAGATTTGGTCTCGCCAACAGGCCCTCCGTGGCCGAGTCAGAACCTAGGAGGAGCGGGAATTGTGCTGACAGTTGGGCAAGCATTGGAGGGGTCGGCGCGGCGTCACGGGGAGAAGCCGGCCTTAATTTTTGGAGAGCAAACCTGGTCGTACCGGGATCTGAATCAGCGCGCCAATCGGATGGCGCGCGCATTTTTGCAACAGGGACTCTCGCCCGGTGACCGCGTGGCCTTGTTGTTGCCCAATGGGCTGGCGATGGCGGAAGCATACTTTGGCCTCGCCAAAGCAGGACTGGTGGGTGTTCCCTTAAATCTCCGCTGGCAACCCGGAGAGATGATGTACGCCGTTCGGGACGCGGAGGTGTCGATGATGCTCGCCGACCACGATTTAGCGCCGATGCTCAATCAGGCGGCCGGGTCGCTTGCGGTCTTTTACACGGGCGGGTACGAAGAGGCGGAGCGGGATTGGGATGCGCTATGTCTTCAGCAAGCGAGCGATGCCCCATCGGTTGAGGTGGGTGAACAAGATCCCTGGGTGATTGTCTACACCTCGGGCACCACTGGGAAGCCCAAGGGCGCCGTCCGTTCGC
>JAKADW010000164.1 GCA_021820165.1 Bacillota bacterium | reverse complement strand
GTCTGGACGGACCCCGTGAGATTCACGATGCCCGTCGGGTTACGCGGTCTGGGCATGGAAGTTATGACCGGGTCATGCGGGGCGTCGAACGCCTTCGAAGACACCAGGTAGAATTCAACGTGCTCACCGTGCTGCACGAAAACAATATTCATCGTGCAAAAGATCTTTTGAAGTGGTACGAGCAGGAGCGCTTTCAGTTTGTCCAGTTTATTCCAGCGATGGATTTTAAGGCGCAAGAACCAAATAAGCCGCCGCGATACTTAATTACCGCAGAGAAATATGGCGATTTCATGTGTGAAGCGTTTGACGCGTGGTATAACGACGGACACCCTCGGACCTCCATTCGCTTTTTCGACAATATGTTGAGCGTCTATTTAAACCGTGAGGCGGAATTGTGCATTCATCGCAAGACTTGTCCAGCCACCTTAATCTTGGAACAAAATGGTGATGCGTATCCATGTGACTTTTATATCGATCCGGATTTTAAGTTAGGAAATGTCGGTCAGGACAGCTTTGCAGAGATCTTGCAACGGCATAGGCAGCACCGATTCCTGTCTCTCAAGCCGCGATTGCCGCAAAAGTGCACGACGTGCGAATATCTACGTTTATGTCATGGCGGGTGTCCGAGAAATCGGGCCTGGAGTATCGGCGAAGACACGGTCGACGTCGATTATTTTTGTGAAAGCTATTTGAAAATTTATGCACATACAAAGTCGCGTATGGAGCGGTTGGCCATCGACACCAGAGTGTCGTGGCTCAGGGACTATCTAGCGCAAGGTCGTGGCGAGCCCGACCGAAACGCCCCTTGTGTCTGCGGCAGCGGTCGCAAGTACAAAAAGTGTTGCGGGCTTTTACGCGATCAGTTGTCGTGATCCTGCGACGGACGACGTAATCCATAGGCAAGCAGTTGGGTGTGGGCAAGTGCCTGCCCTCGTAAAAGGCCGTGTTTTCATTGCGAAAGAAGGACGGGATACGATGGGAACGCCTGGTTCTCTTTTTCGCTGCGGACCACCGGAAGCGAGGGCCTCTATTCTGGGAACACGAAGGAACTGCCGCGGTGCGTGACGGCCGATGGAAGCTGATGCGAAAGTACCCCGGGCCGGGCGGATCGCACGGAACTGGCCGACTTGTCGGCACGGCATCCAGATAAGGTGAACGAACTGAAAGGCTGGTATGAGGAGTGGGCAGAGCGGTGCGGTGTCATTCCCTGGGAACGGGAGCAGTTGGCAATCTGAGCGCGTTTGCAGCACGAAAGGCAGGCGTCCGCGCCGCGCTCGGAACAGTAGGCTTGACGGACGGAAGCGGCCAGTCGTGAGAGGCGTTCCCATCCGGGTTAAGGCGGCCCTACTGATACCACCACAAATGGGTGAAGAGGGTCGCACCATAAAACGCTAGGCAGGCAAAGAACCCTAACGCGGAGATGGTCAACCACCTGGGCCCGCGCGCAATCCCTAGATAGAGCGGGAAATAGATGCTCGCGATGCGGACGGTGCTGTATAACGGAGAGGAGCCATGAAAAAAGCTGAGAGACACCATCAGGCCAGCCACTCCATATATCGTCGTTTGCGCCGAAGCGATCCCGGCTCTGGCGCTCCGGATAAGGAGAGCCGCTCCTAATACAAAACATGTGATGGCCAGCCATAACGCCAGGACGATCCTGTGGGCGGGACTCTGGAGTCCTGTGGTGAGTCCCTGAAACCACTGAATCCAAGGCCATTTCCAATTCCCATCCCAATACCGGCTGCTTTGCACGGATGCAAATAATAAGGGGCGTTGGAATCGAATGCCTAAATACACGGCGTAGCTGACCAGACCGATAAAGGGGCCGACCCCCCAAAGGAATGCGCCCAGGGCTTGTCTCCAGTGTTTGGCCCGAATCCATGCTAAGAAGGCGACCAAGGGAAAAAGACCGACTAAGATTCCGGTTGCTTGGGTCGTGGCCGCCAAAAGACCGGTCAAGGCCGCCCAAAACCATCGTTGACGATGACCGAAATCTACCGAGACCAAGGTAAAACACACCGTCCACGGTTCCGCGTACAGGGTTGAGAAATAAACTGCTGCCGGATTCAAGGCGAATAGAAAGGTTGCCCACCCAATCTGCTTAACGGAGAATTCAAGCCGTGCGCCAATCCGCACAAAAAGCCATAAGGATACGATAGTGCTAAGTTGGGTAAGACCCCACGCGCCCCAGACTCCGACGCCTCGAATCAGGACCGGAAGCCAAGGGAAGAACGCCGTGCCCGCTAACGCCGGGACTCCAGGCAAATGAGCGTAGCCGTAACGACTGATGGCGATATACCATAGCGCATCCCATTGAAACCAAAAGTGTCCCAACGCACCGAACGCGCGGTGCAGTACACCGGAATAATCAGGATAGGGGATTATATAGGCAAGAACAATTAGGGCTTCATGGGCGAGAAAAGCCCATACCCAGACTGGAACGCGCCGATACCCCGCCAGAGGATGACGATGCGACGCGATGGTGTGCGGTGGGTTTTGCACGGTATCACCTAGCTTTCGACATTAGACAGATATTCGCGTTCCCTGGTGTTGGTTCCTGCGTGGAAAACCGTGGTTCTTTTCCACGGACGGGTAGATCGGTCGCGGCAGGCACGGTTTTGGCGCATGGCGCATCGGAGTACTTGCCCGTCCACCTCGACGATGGCCTAGTCGCCAACGCAGGATGCGGGTATAATATACCCGGTACAGTATATTAGGAGGGACATGGACGTGGTCAAGCATCTTAGCCCGGAACGGGTAGAGGCCATGGCCCGCTCTGGCCAGGCTCTGATTGTTGACGTTCGGGAAGGTTCGGAATATCGAAGTGGGCATATCCCGCGATCGAAACACATTTCGTTGACGCAACTGGTCCACCGATTGCGCGAGGTTCCTCGAGACAAAACCGTGGTCGTCGTATGCCGGTCTGGAAACCGTTCCGCTAAGGCGGCCGACCTGTTAAGCGAAGCAGGATACCGAAACGTCTATAACATGAGTGGGGGCATGCAAAGCTGGAAGGGCCCTTTGGACTCTTAAGCTGGAAGTCAAACGGGCGCACAGGGAAGATACCCTTGGTGGTATATGGCAGGGGAAGACCAAAGCCCGTGCAGTTGGGCAAAGCGCTTAGCCGAATTCGCGAACGGCCGTTTTGCGGATCGCGCATAGCCCGGGTCGGCCCCGTGATTCGGAGCCGACCCGTGGCCGATGTTAGACCCCTATGACCTGAAATCCATTGTCAACCAATTCCAGTAGGGCCTCGCCGGCGGGCCGCAATTGTACGCCCGTGGCCAACACTGCGTCCTCGTCGAGTTCCAGTTGCTTGACGTTAGCCGGGCATGCTTCCATGGTAACAGAAGCTTCTCGGAGGTCGCGCAAGGCCTCTTGAATCTTTGGGTTGTCGGTCGTGGTCAATTGAACTCCCGGGCCAAATAAATATACTTGGACATCTTTTTCGCCACGGGTGGTTCGGAGGCGTTGGGCAAGACGCAATCCCGTTAGTGCTTTAGCGGCCTGGTCAGGGCCGGCGGTAATCCAAAACGCAATTTTTGCCATGATAAGCCTCCTGTCTTTGCGTGAAAACCCCGCATTGTCCTCCGGCAATTCCACGGTGTTACACCTCGAGATCGCTTAGAGTATTAGCGGAGTAATCATACTGTAACACCGACTTGGGTGAAAGATGCAGTATCATAGATACCAGAGAAGAAATCTCTGGAAAAATATCTAGCCGGCGATGGGAATTTGACCCCTTCTCACCAAGCAACGGGACTTGGCAGCGGGAAGACACAAAGCGGGAGGGCGACGGATGGAATACGCAAATCGCTCGCGGGTTTGGTCGCGAGAAGAATTGTCGAGAATCATGAGCAGCGATCGCGAGCAACGAATGCCTCGCGGACCGGTGATCAGTGCGTTAAAACCGAATCCGGGGGAGACGCTGGCCGACGTCGGCGCCGGTCTTGGATGGCTTTCCTTGCCCCTAGCTCAACAGGTAGGGTCTGACGGGAAGGTATGGGCTATCGAACCAAGCCGCGATGCCGTGGAAGCCCTCTGTCAGATCGCTCGGGCTGAAGGGCTTAGCCAACTGGCTCCGGCCCAAGCATTTGCCGAAGAGTCTCCTGTGCCGGACAGCAGTGTGGATGGGGTGGTCTGGCACACGGTTGCTCTGCACATGGGGGATAGAATCCGTGCGATGGCGGAAACGTATCGCATGTTGAAGCGCGGTGGGCGGTGGGTGGTGGTCGACTGGAAGTTAATTGAGACGGTCGCCGGGCCGCCCTTGGAACGGCGGGTGAGCGCCGAAACGATCGCGGCTGAGGCCAGAGCGGCAGGGTTCGACCTGCTCCACGCGTTTGAACCCGGGCCGGTTACCTGGGGCTTAGTTTGGACGAAACGTTGACCAGGTTGTCAAAGACTCGCTTATAAACCGTTCGGCCAACGACGCGCAGAGGTGTTCCGGAACGCGCGATGGGGGATGGAACACCGGCACTAGCCTACTCCCCGGTCGCACGCAACGGTCTTTCATGCTAGGAGCATCCCATGAACATCATGAAGTTGTTTCACCATCCCCGAAGTCTAGTCGATTTCACGCCGGACCAACTGCAGGCTGGTCTTAAGGAGCATTCGCCGCTACTGATTGACGTGCGCACGCCGCGTGAATATAGAGCAGGGCATATTGCCGGGGCCATTTCTATTCCGCTTGGGCAGGAGCGTATGCTAGGCGAAACCATTTCCCTAGACGCTTATGTGGTCTTGATCTGCAAGACTGGCCATCGCAGCCAAGCGGCTGCGTCCACTCTTTTGCAACTCGGATTTCGCCAGGTGTCGCATCTGCAGGGAGGAATGGACGCTTGGCGGCGATCGGGGAAACCAGTTGAGACCTGAATCGCTCCACGGCTAAAGCCCTATATATTACCCATGCGTATCCGGCGGAGCGGCCAAGAGGCGGTGGTAGCCACGCCATAGAACTTTGCTTCGGTCCCCCGCCATGCCGGTGGAACGACAAGCCACCGGCAGAGTCCTCACGCACGGTAACAGGCGGAGGGGGGTGGCGCTGGATCGATAGGACGCGCTATACGGCCGGGCCAAAACTCCGGGACACAGAGTAGCGAGCGGTGTGGGCGGACCGATCCGGCGACCGTTGAGGCGCTCATGCACCAGCCGGATTGTTGGTCAAAACGACGCATCGACGCGCACGCTTGTTTCGGCCCTTCGACAGTCGTTCGGGGGATACAACGGTCATGTAACGGCCGAGCATTGGGCTTTACGGACGGACTCAGCGGTGCTTTCGCGTTCAGCACGACCCCCAGATAGGGTATAAGGAGTGCGTGTTTGATGGAAATTGATATCGCACTGGTTCGGCGCTTAATCGATCACCAATTTCCGCAATGGAGGAGGCTGTCGATTTGTAGAATCGAACCCGGTGGCTGGGACAACCGGACGTTTCGCTTAGGAGCGGACCTGACGGTGCGGCTTCCCAGCCAAGCGGCCTAC
>JAKADW010000163.1 GCA_021820165.1 Bacillota bacterium | reverse complement strand
AATCTCCATCATCTGCCCCACACCCCCGGCGTGATCGAGATGCACATGGGTGATGATGATATGTTTTAAGTCCTCCGGCCGTACATGAAGCTCTCTCAACCCCTCGAGCAATGCCTCATGACTCCGGGCGGAACCCGTTTCCACCAAAATGGGTTCCTGCGATTGAATGAAGTACGCGGAGGAGCGTTCCGGTCGTCCCTCCTCGAATAAATCAATCCCATAAATACCGTCACCGGCAACAAACACGGCCATGATTCTTCACCTCCATTTCAGTATACCGTTCCCACTCGAGACTCGCGGCAGAAAATTGGTGAGCGTTGGCGGCCCTCCGGTGTCCACAAGTCATTGACATAACCCGCGATGGTAGGTATCGTTATCCTCAATTGTATACGTGATGTCTCTTATCTAGACAGGCAGAGGGAACGGCCCGATGATGCCTGGGCAACCGGCCCCCGACAGGGGATGCGGTGCCAACTCCGACGGCGTACCGCCGAGAGATGAGAGAGGAAAAGATCCGTCTTGCCCTCTTTCGTCTAGGAAAGGGGGATTTTTCATGGACTTCATCACGGCTTGCTATCGCGTTCCGTGGACGGACACGATTGCCAAAAAGGCCGAGGCGATCGCCGTCGGAATGACCGTCGGGTCGTGGACCGATCTCCCCGATGCCCGAAAGCCCCATCTTAAACGCTATCTCGGGGAAGTCGGAGACATCGCCCGCAAGGACGATCTCGCCTTCTTCGAGATTCGCTATCCGGTCGCGAACGTCCGGGCCTCGATTAGTTCCTTACTGACGGTGGTATTTGGGAAGGTCTCCCTCGATGCGGACATTCGCTTAGAGTCGTTAGACTTGCCGGCCGCCTTTGAAGCCCAATTTCCCGGACCCGGCTCAGGCATTCCTGGACTTCGCAACCGACTTCAGGTCCACCGGCGCCCGTTCGTCATGTCTATTTTCAAAAGCGAAAACGGCCGGACGTTGAAAGAATTCAAAGAGGCCTTCCACGAGCAAATCGAGGGCGGCGTGGATCTGGTCAAAGATGATGAAATTTTTATGGCGGATGACGACGCTCCGCTGTTGGACCGCATTCAGGTGGCCCAAGAGGCACTGACTCGCCGCGAAGCCAGGACGGGCCAACCGGGACTCTATATCCCTGTATTGTCTGGGAGCCCCCGTGACCTCTTGAATACGGCAGAAAAAGCCGCTTCTATGGGCGCCGATGGGTTTCTCATCAGCGCCTATACGTTGGGGCTGGACATCTTAAGCGACCTTCGCAGGGCAGCCCCAAACGCGGTACTGGTCCTTCATCCCGCTTTTTCGGGAGGGCAGATTGCGAGCCCGCGGCACGGCATCCATCCTGCTCTCTTCCTAGGGATGCTTCCCCGCCTGGCCGGAGCCGACATCGTTCTCTATCCGTCGCCCTATGGATCGGTGGCCATGCCGAAAGTTGATTCATTGGCTGTCGCTCAAGCGCTTCGCCATCCTGGCCACCATGCCGCGGTATTACCCGGCCCTTCGGCCGGGATACATGCCGGAATTCTCCCGGCCTTATTTCGTGACTTCGGACCCGACGTCATCATCAATGCCGGCGGCGCGGTCCATGGCCACCCGGAAGGCACCCGCGCCGGCGCCCGCGTGCTTAAGGAAGCCGCAGAGCGCTACGACGAAATCATTCAGGAGGTAAAGTAGTGGCGGTCCCCTTTGTGGTCGTTTCCGACTTTGACGGCACAATTACTAATGAAGATCTGGTGGTCGCACTGACCACCGAGGTCAACCCGGACAATAGCGCCGTTGTCGATCGGATTCAACGACGCGATATCGACTTGAAGACCGGCTTAGATTTCCTGTTTGGGACCTTAAAGAGTGCGAACCGGTCCCAATACGAAGCCTACTTGCGAGAGACAGCCACCTTTCGCAACGGGTTTCACCGATTTCGACGCCTACTTTTCGAATCACAAATCCCCTTCTACATTGTCTCGAATGGCCTCGATTTCATGCTGGACGCGGTGCTAGGCGACTCTGTCCTCGATCACCAACGCATTGTCAACCAGGCCCGCTTCGACGAGGAGACCATCCGCATTACCTGGCATTATCCCTGTCAGCCGCCCTGTCCCGGCGGTTGCGGCCTTTGCAAACACGCCGTCGTCGAAGAACTCCGTCGGCGCTATCTCGCCCCGATGATCTTTATTGGGGATGGTGTGACCGATTACAATGGCGCGCTTCATGCGGATCGGGTCTTCGCGCGAAGCCGCTTAGCCGCCTATCTCCAGGAAGCCGGTAAGTCCTTTACCCCCTTTGAGAGCTTCGACGACGTGGTCGCTGAACTTTTTGTCCTCGCGAAAGGAAGTCCCTCATGATTGCATTTGAAACTCAGGCCATCAGCTCTCTCATCGCCATTTCCCAGGAACTAGCGGGACGCGGCTGGCTTCGCGCGACCTCCGGCAATCTCTCCATTCGCGACCGGGAGGCCGACCTTATCTATATCACCCGAAGCGGTGCGGACAAGCAGCGGCTAGATAGCCATGATATCCTCACCCTAACCCCCGACGGCACGGTTATTTCCGGTGTAGGAAAGCCCTCGTTCGAGACGGCCATACACCAGGCCATCTACCGCCTCACCGACGCGGGAGCCGTCTTTCATGTCCACACCGTGTACAACAACGTGGCTTGCCGTTATGTAGACGGCGATGGCCTTCGTTTTCAGGATCACGAAATGCTGAAGGCCTTAGGTCATTGGGAGGAGGACGCCGCCATCATACTTCCCGTCGTCCCTAACTTTGCCCACATTCCTGATTTAGCGAGGGCCGTCGAAGAAGCCCTTGACCCATCGGTGCCGGCCGTCCTACTGAGGCGGCATGGGATTTATGCCTTCGGGGACACGGCCGAGGCCGCTTTCCGACATCTGGAAGCGTTCGAGTTCCTGTTTGAGTGGCTCTATCTCGATCAACTGACCGGGGCCACCATAGCACCATCCCTAAATTCTTAAGAAAAGAGGAATTCCTATGCCAGTCATTTTCGATCACAAGACCCACACCGAGGTTCCCATTGACCAACAGCGCGCCTATCTTCAAAGCCACGGCATCCACTATGAATTTTGGCCGGTGAACGGAGTTCCCCAGCACCTGCGGGAAAAGAGCGCCCTTTCTTCAGAAGATCAGCAGACGATACTGGATCACTTTCGGGCCGACCTATCCCGCCTCGCAGAACAATTCGGCTACATTTCGCATGACCTCATTGTCCTGAACCCCGAGAGCACCCCAAATTTGGAAGAGCTCTTGAAAAACTTCGAACGCACCCACCGCCACAGCGAAGACGAAGTGCGGTTCATTGTTGACGGCGAAGGCATCTTCACGCTCACGCGCGAAGGCGACACCTTCAGCATCACAGTGACACCGGGAGACCTCATCTCCGTGCCGGAAGGGACAGAGCATTATTTCACCCTCACGGCCCAAAGAAATGTCAAAGCGATTCGCCTCTTTCAAACCAAGGAGGGATGGGTCGCCATTTATAAGGACGAGGAAGATACCGCCAATGAAGCCCGCTAATCGGCTTGAGCGGCTGCCACATCAGTTATTCGCCGGGTTGGTGCAAGAAGTGGAATCACGGCGCAGTCAAGGCCTCGATGTCATCAACCTCGGCCAGGGGAATCCCGACCAGCCTACGCCTCCCCACATTGTGGAGGCGCTGCGAGAAGCGGCTTCCGATCCCCGATATCAGCGCTATATTTCGTTTCGCGGCCTCACTTCCTTAAAGGAGGCGGTCGCGGAATGGTATTGGACCCGTTACCAGGTGACGCTCGATCCGAAACGAGAAATTGCGATTTTAATCGGCAGCAAAATCGGTTTGGAAGAAATCTCGCTCGCCTTGGTGGATCCCGGCGACCGCGTGCTGGCACCAGACCCCGGATATCCCGACTACCTTTCGGGAATTTCCTTGGCGGGCGGACAACCAGTGCCGTGGCCACTCACCGCCGAAAATCATTTTGTGCCCATACTGGATCCATGGGTACAAAATATCCGACTCGCTTTTTTGAACTATCCGAACAACCCCACCGGCGCCATGGCCCCGGCTTCATTCTACGATCAGGCTATCGCCCAGGCGACGCGCCATGGGACCGTCTTAGCCCACGACTTGGCCTATGGCGACATTGTCTATGACGAGGGCCATGCGGTCAGCCTATTGAGCCGTCCCGGAGGAAAGGAAGTCGGCGTCGAGTTTACCACGCTCTCCAAGTCCTACAACATGGCGGGTTGGCGCATAGGATTTGCCGCCGGAAACGCGGAACTCATCAGCTATCTGGAGCTACTTCAGGATCATTTGCATTGTAGCCAATGGGGAGCCATCCAAGAGGCCGCTCGGATTGCGCTCCTTGGTCCCCAAGACTCTGTGGCCGCCCTGCAAAAAGAATATCAAGCACGACGGGACGCTTTTTTGGAGACGGCAGGCGAAAACGGTTGGGAGATTCCCAAGAGCCAAGGATCCATATTTCTCTGGTGCCCCGTTCCGACGACGAAACGGGCCCTGGACTGGGCTCAAATCTTCCTCGACCAGGCCAACATCATGGTAGCACCGGGGAGCGGCTTCGGGGCTCATGGAGAAGGGTTTATTCGCATTGCCCTAACGGAACCCGTGCCCCGGTTAAAAGACGCGGCAGAGAGGCTCGCCCATGTGTTGCGTTCTGAAAAATAGGCCTTCAAGGGTCTTGCAAACAAAGCCCCTCGTCGCGACCCCCAAACGACACCCATGACTCGCCAGCCGGGATGGATTAACTATCCCGGCTTTCTCCCAGTGGCCATTCGCAAAGCTATTTACCGTGCCTCGCGTGCCTGAGATATGGGGATACGCGTCGATTCACCCCGTCCAATCGTGACGGGGTTCGAAATCAAGGCGGCAATTCTTGGCAAAATGCCTACCGACCCCTGCCTTCCACGACCCGTTTCTCCAGCCCATGGAACGCCTCGTGTCTAAGCGCTGTTGGCGGGCGGCTTCCTTCCCGATTCGTATCTGAAGGCACGCTGCCTTGGGGTTTTGCCATCCGTAATGTGCACATTTCCCTGCGTAAGTTATAATGTTTCTGATGAGGACGGTTTGTCCTCAGTGATTCTTTGTGATTCCAGATGAACAGAATCCAAAGAACGCCGAGCTACTTGAAAGAGTAGACGGGGGATTATTTGATCTCCTAGGCTTGGGGATCTTGGGGCGAATGCAAGTTTTGCAGGGGCGATCTCAGCGTCCCAGTCCGACAACTAACCTCGCAGGCGTGCTGGGTGGAATACCTTCCTCCCTCGCCATATTTTGCGCATTCGCGCCAGGGTCCCCTATCCATGACGAATAGGCGGTGAACCATGGCAGACGCGGTATTACGGTTTGATAATATTGGCAAGGTCTATCCCGATGGCACTCGTGCCGTCTCCGCGTTTTCGCTCGAGATTGAGCGCGGTGAATTCATTGTGCTCATTGGGCCTTCGGGTTGCGGCAAGACCACCACCCTTCGCATGGTGAATCGGTTGATCGAACCGTCGTCAGGCACC
>JAKADW010000162.1 GCA_021820165.1 Bacillota bacterium | reverse complement strand
GTCGGAATTTCCTCCGGGTAAGCGATAGAGCTTAGGTTTAGGTGCACCGAGAGACTCCAAAACCTCCTGGTTGTCAAGCACTTCACGCTCTACCACCGCCGCCGTCTTACCCCTCAGCGTCACATGGTGCGCTCCATGAGATCCGATTTCCATGCCCGCCTTAACCTCTGCTTGCAGATACTGCGGATATCGGATCGCTTGTTCTCCGACTACAAAAAATGTGGCCTTCACCCGATCTTTCTTCAGTAGGCTGAGAATTTCAGGCGTCCATTTTTTGGTCGGCCCATCGTCGAAGGTTAAGGCCACGACCTTTTTCAGCGTCGGTACAGAGCGCACGACCACGGCAGGCAGGGTCTCGGCTCGAGCCATCCCGCCCATACCTCCGATCGCGGTAATCGCGAAAATCCCCATCCATGCCGACAACGACTCGACCCATCGTTTCATGCTCCACTCACTCCCGCCATTTGTCCATGATGAGTTGTCTGACTACATATGAGTATGGCTCGGTCTTTACCTTGGTATGTGTCGCGGACATACGCGCAATGATTGTCCACAACCGCCCATGAAAAATTCCGGTCCCTGGGCGCTGACTCACAGGAATTCGGCGGACAACCGCGAATACCACAGCAAGGTGAACGTCTTCGGCTATGATGCAATACTCGCTCAACCGGTGGCCGATCGCAGACGATGAACACGACTATGGTTAAAGGGAGTCCTGACGGTGCGCATTTTATCAAACCTATTATCGAAACAGGGAATCGTGCTCAGGGCAGCGCGCCTCGGCATGGGTCTGGCTACGGCTTCTTTGGTGATCGGATCCTCTTCCATGGGCGTTGCCGCAGCTTCCGGTTCGGATTATTGGCCCAAGTTTGTCAACCCTCCCACCGCTCCCGTGAAGTTGTCGACTCCGACCCCGGTGTCGGTCGACGTCACCACCTCCAACGGCGCACCGGTCCATGTGAACGGAGCCAAGCTAACGCTGACACCGGCGACCCTCAGCCTTCCGAACACGTTGATGATTAACGACCACCCTCCGGGCCAGGCCGTGACGTTGAAAACGACCAATGGAGTCGCCAATTTCACCGTGGAAGCGGTGTACCATACCGGCCCGATTCGTTTGACGGCTACCGTCGCCGGCCCGAGTGGCCCGATCCATCCTGTTTCCACCTTTGTCACGGTGGGCAAAGGCAATCCCCCGCTGGTGACCCGTTACGCCGGAAACACCCGCTTTGGCACCGCGGCTCAAATTGCTGAGGCCAGCGATCCCTCCGGCACCAAAACCGTTATTTTATCGTCCGGGCTGAATCAGAACCTGGTGGACGCCCTCACCGCGGCGCCGCTTTCCGCACTCTTAAAAGCTCCCATTTTGCTGACCGCGTCTAATCAAACCATCGGGCAGGATACGCTGAACACGCTGACTCGGCTGGGGGCACGCCGAGTGATTTTGATCGGGGCGGTGGACAACAAAGCGGTCATCCGCCAGTTGCCGTCAAGGGTCCACGTAATCGGTTACGCCGGGCCCAATCGCTACGCGACGGCCCTCAAAGTGGCCCTGGCAATTAAGGCGGCCAAAGGCAACATGTCCACTTTGTTCTTTTCGTCGGGCAATAACGCCAATCTGACTGACGCGTTGACGATTGATCCGGTGGCTGCCGAGCGCCGCTCTCCCGTGCTTCTCTTGCCTCCGAAGGGGGGGCTGCCCTCCGGCTATGCGGCGTTATTAAAATCTGCACGGCTGACGTATGTTGTCGGGGCCGCGACGGGGTACCATGACTCCTTACCGAATGAGGTTGCCGTAGCTGGCGCGGATCGGTACGCCACCGCCGCTTTGGTCAACCAAAAATTCTTTAACCAGCCGATGGGGGTCGTACTGACCAACGCCGATAGCGGCCACCTTGTCGATGCGCTGACCGCAGGTCCCCTCGCCGGCGAAAAATCCTTCCCCATCGTGATGGTCTCCTCCACCATCATCCCGGGTCCCACCTACGATTACTTAGAGTCGATAGCGAATTCCGTGAGCGGCATTGCCGTGGTGGGAGGAGTGGATTCGGTTTCATCCTTGATGACGTCCGCGGTTCAAGAAATGCTGCGCTAACCGATTCCCAACCATCCTGCAGCAAAAACGGCCCGCCTGCTTAATTTGCCGGGTCGTTTTTGCTACGCTATATAATGAGAAAATTGTCGGATGCGAGGAAGCCACATGCTGGAATGGGATGACTGTACGATCGGATACCGCCGGGACCGCCCAATTTTTGAGCACTTCTCGCTAACGTTGGACGAGTCTGCAGTCATTATCGGTCCGAGCGGAAGCGGCAAGTCTACGTTGATGGCGGCGATGCTGGGACTCGTCCCGTATGTCGCCGGAGACCTGCGGGTGGACGGACGCTCGGTAGGAAACGCGCCCCGCCTTAGTCGACAATATTTGAGCTATTTACCTTCCGCAAACCGGTTGCCTTCGGACCTAACGATGGAGGAATATCTTACGGAATTGGCGCGTCTCGACGGCCTTTTGTGGTCCACCGCCCGTCGGCAGGCTCAACAGGTCGCCGACCGCCTGCATTTGGCTCAAGCCCTCTCCCGACGCCTTGGTTGGCTCTCCGGCGGGATGAAACGACGAACCCTCCTCGCCGCCACCCTGCTCAAACCATCGGAATGGCTGCTGGTCGACGAAGCCACCGCGGGTCTCGACCCAGCAGAACAACGGACGGTGCTGGATCTTTTGCAAACCGAGAGCTCCCGGCGTCCCGTCATGATGGTCACTCAGCAACTCGATGAAATTCGCTTGTTTCCCAACCGCGTGATTATTCTAGCGGACGGCAAGGTACTATTCGACGCGAGCAGCCAGGCCCTCGCCGACGCTGCGCGGTCGCATGTGTTCCAAGCTCCGATGACGGCGCTCGCCCAGGCGCATGGAACCTGGCGGCCCTTGCCGGAATCCGATGCGATTAAGCTTTATCTGGATCAGCCTCCCCAGGATGCCACGGCACTCGCACCTACCGTGGAAGACGGATATTTCTGGCTGCTGACGGCAAAGGGGCGCGAACATGGCAAGTGACGGAACAGCAATCATGGAAGTGCGGCGATTAAGCTTTAGCCCCCGCCGCGACCAGGCGCCCACCGTGGCTGACGCGAGCTTTCAATTGCATTTCGGATTTACCGCGTTGATCGGTCCCAACGGAGCTGGCAAAACGACCCTGATGCGTCTTTTGGCGGGACTATATCGCCCGACCCGTGGGCAGATAACCTCTCGCGGAGCGCGGCCCAACATTGCCTATGTGCCCCAGTTCCCGGGCGCGTATTTACGACTTTCGACCCGTCGCTTCCTACTCCGCATGGCACTTTGGGAGGGCCTAAGCGTTTTTGACGCTGAGGCGCGCGTGGCGGCTGCACTATCCGAGATGCGGCTGGAGAGTGTGGCTGAGGTCCGTGGCAGACACCTTGACGACAGCGCCCGACGCCGTCTAGCCTTGGCGTCGGTGTTCGTCCGAAATGCCAAGATTGTCTTGATGGACGAACCCACAGCCAATTTGGACCCGAACCAGCGTCTCGCCTTCTGGCAGGATCTGTATCGTTTGCGCAACAATCCTGAGAGCCCCGAGACCTATTTGATTGCCACCCACCATCTGGATGAAGTCGACAGCTATTGCCATCGCGTGGTATTGCTCGATCGTGGGCGTGTTCGCTTCGACGGCACCGTCGCCCAGTTGAAAGAACGGGCCCAAGACCACACGTTCTGGAGCCCCGCTCCCTTGTCGGAACGCCGCGATGGCCCGCTGTTAGAACTTTCGTGGAAAGACGGGAACCGGTATGCAATCGTGTCCGAACGGCACGCGCCACGCCCGGATTGGACGCCGCGCCGACCTTCCTTATGGGACGGCTACCTTATCGCTTTGAAAGGAAGATCCTGGTGACCCGCCGCGAACGTCACCCCGTCGAGCGCAAGAGAATTCCGGCATGGACGGTTATTTATTTAAACACCCTACGGCTGGTGTGGCGTGATCCCCTGTTTCGCCTGGAATCGCTCATGCTTACGCTCTTGACCTTGTTAGCCGCCATCGCAACTCCGCTTTCGCCTACCCCAGGCGATGCCGCCATCCAGATGACCGCGATCGCTTACTCGGTCGCTCCGTTTTTCTTAGTCCTGATCATCGGCCAGCTAACCGTTCAGCCAGCGGTAGAAGCCGCCTGGTGGAACCGTCCGGTTGCCCAGAGCGCCTATTATCTTGGACGGTTCATGGGTCTCGTAGTTATCGGCATGATCCTTATGCTGTGCGAAGCCGTGTTTGGAGGAATCGCATCCGCCGTCATGGCCCACCTTGCCATCGTCCCCAGCCTTATCTGGAATCTTGGCCTGATGGCTGGCTTTGCGCTTCCGAGCCTGGTACTCGTAGCCGGCCTCTGCTTGTGGCTGGCGGAGCTGACTGGCGGGGGGCATCGATATTACCCGGTGGCGATAATATTGGCGCT
Source organism: Bacillota bacterium (assembly GCA_021820165.1). Next base: position 1,069 of record JAKADW010000162.1, on the reverse strand, counting down.
GACCCTGGCATTTGCCGAGTATAAGCTGCCAACGATCGCCGCACTCTCGCCGCGAATCGTGTTTTTTAACCCTTTTCCCGCCTTTCTAGCACTCGGATTAACCATGCCCCCGGGGTTATTGGGATCCCCGGCCCTGCCCGCGTGGCTTTTGGCCAACCGCCTAGCCTGGATTGCAGTTGGGGTTGGCCTGTTAGCCCTAGCCATGGCTCATCGCCACGGCTACGGCCGGCACTATGCGGGCACGGGGAAATGGGCCGCTGTTCTGGCGTCGTTCCTCGGGTTAAGCGTAGTTGGGGGCGCAATGTTCTATGCGCCGTGGGTTGCCGGGCTGTCTCCGAAAGCGGCGTCTATACCGCTCGCTCAAGGATCGTATCTTTTAACCCGTCCCGATGACGTCCGCATGCGCTTCGACGCCGCTCGCGGCACCATCCAGGGCATCGAAACCATCCCCGTCCCGCGATACGCAGTCCCCCCCAAAGCCCTGCTCTTAAACCGGGGACTTACGATAGAATCAGTGACGTTGTCTGGACGCCCCGCATCGTGGTCACCAGTTGCTCAAGGCCGCGTCGTCGACCAAACGCCAGCAGCCATCGCGAGGCTCCATCTCGGCAGCTCCCCGGGCGGGCGTTTGGTTATTCGCTTTGGCGGGCGCCTGCTCCCCCAGCCGAGTCCGCTTCCATACGCGCCCTTCACCCCCACAAAGGCGTATGAACGTCTAGCAGTGGGCCAAAGGCGCGTGTTCCTTGACGGCATCGGCACCTGGTTTCCCGTTCCCCTGTTGCCGGTCGGCCGCGGCTTTGAGCGGCTCCCGGTAAAGGGGCGGCTGGAACTCAGCATCGTCGGCCTATCCCCCAAAGATCGCATCGTCACCAACCTTCACCGCGCCTCGGGCGCTGGCAAGCAGTGGACCGGGGCTCTCGTGCATCCGGTCCTGTTTGCCGCTCCGTATCAGGCGGCGAATATCGGTACGCTGACCATCTTATCCGGGCAAAGCATCACCCGATCCCAACGGATCGCCTATGCGCGGTACGCCCAGGCCTGGCCGAACGTAGCGCGTGTCCTCGGGATT
>JAKADW010000161.1:1477-5640 GCA_021820165.1 Bacillota bacterium | reverse complement strand
GCCCGGATACTGACCCATGCGAATGGACCACTGGGCGTATATCCCCTACGGTTCATACCGCCGCACACCCCCTGGGCGCACTGGCTGGCCCTGCTCCCGAATGACAACAGACGAGTCCTCGGGCGCGCCCCGCTATCGCGGCGCCGTCGACCCTGAGTCTTCTTGTTTCCTAGCCCCATCCGTTGGGGGCCCCGACCGCCGCGCCTCCCAGTCGATGGGTTATACGATATACCCTCCCCCATCACCTGTCGCGTTTCGCCCGACAACGGAAAATTTGGATGGGAGACTTGCGATATTTATGATTGGGATATATGATTAACTAGAGCTTGGGGTTAACCAGTAACCCTGACCTGACATACGCCCTGGGGTGCTGCCCATGGGGCCCTGCGCGTCCCGTCATTTGCGACTTTAAGGAGGCTTTCTTGCATGCCGACCGATCCCCGATTACTCCTGCCTGCCGTTCAACCGACAGGACACACCTGGATGACCGCGCTGACGCCCGCCGACGTACTGACGCGGTTTCAACGTCATGTCCCCGCCTTTGGCGTCTCCGGCTTTCGAAAGCTCACCTGGACCGAGGCGCTCCCTGGTTTGGTCACCAAGAAGGCGCGGACGCGTGCGACGCCCACGCCGATCGCGGCGCACGCCGGACATGGCTTCTCTCCCGGCATTCGGGTGTTGGGGGGGAGCGCCTTGTACCCGATCATCAATGAGAGCGAATTCACTGTGTATCACGCCTTAACCCGGATGGGCATCCCCTCGGTCAATGTGCACCACTTTCTCCGCGACCAGCGCCAGCGCGTCGGCCCTCTCTGGGAGCCTCTGATCGCGCAGTACCGGGGTTACTGGGGTATCCTGCGCGACCGCGACATGTGGCTCTACGCGGTCGGCGAAGTGCTCTGGCGGAACGCCTGGGGCTTGCACGCCCGACGACCCGGGCCCCAAGATGTCTTGTCGCTCCCTGCCGCGGTCCACGCGGACGTGGAGCGGTCCGCAGTCGCGGTACGGCAGGGCCTCTTGACGGATCTCCACGCCTTGCGGGACATCATCGCAATCCGCCATCCGATGCTGGAGTGGGACCGGGTGTGGGAACCGCTAGAGGCGTGGCTCCGGGTGGACCCGGCGACCGTCGAGAGCTGGGCCAATCCCGCAGGTCTGAGTGGCGATGATTTTCAAGCGGCGGTGGCGCTCCTCTTACAGCGCGCGGGATTCCCCCAAGCAACGGTGATTGGCGGCCCCCACGACGGCGGTGTTGACATCCAGGCGCCTGATCCCCGCACTGGAACCGTGTGGGGGATCCAAACGAAATTGCGGACGGCGGGTTCGGTGTCGGCGTCTGCCGTCGACGAAGTCATTCACGGGTGCCGGCGCCGCGGGGCATGGCAACCCTGGCTGATTATCTCACCCCCCCATGCCACCGAGGCACTCCGGACCGCGTGCGAACGCCAGAGCGTACGCCTGTGGACCGGTCAGGATTTAGCGCAAACGGCCGAAGGCGTGGCCTGGTCACCCCGCGAGTTGCTAGCCATGGGGCGCGCACCGAGGGAGACCTCGGATCCCGGCGCCCCCACGGAGGTCCTCGATGCCCACTAAATCGCCCGAAGACACGTTAGCGGTCATGCTGGTCTTGCTGAGCAACCAGCAACACATGATGGAACAATCCCTGTTGAGTCACGTGACCCGGCTCACCCGGCAAATCGCCCACCTTGAGGACGCAGTGCGGCGGCTGGCCGTCGCATGCGAGGCCGCAACCAGGAAATGAAAGGAGACCCCATGACGACCCTCGAGGCGAAAGCCTGGATTCAAGACGCCCTCTGGACCCGCACCCTGATGGACCAGCCGTGTACCGTGGCAGCCCTCACCGAACAGGACCCCGCCTTGTTAGCCTTCATCGAGGCCATCTGGGGGCATCTCGACGCGGCCCTCGCCGATGCCGGCATCGATGCGAGACCTGCCGTTCAGACGGAACTCGACGACCCCGGCTATGATCAGGGCATCGGCCTACGCCAATGGGGATCCGCCGTGGTGGGCATCTATCTCGATGATCTGGCGCCGCTTCCCCCGCGAGCCCGGCATCCCCAGCGATGAGCCGGCCCCTGCCTCCCGACGCGGAAGGTCAGCCCGACACCCAGGCCGCCCACGCGTGGCCGTCGTGGCGCCAACCGGCGAACGGCTTACGCCCTGCGCCCAGGAGAAGGCACGGGCCCTAGTGGCGTTAGGGTTGGCGACCTGGCTCGATCCCGATGCCCGCATCCAGCTGCGCTATGATTTCTGGCGCGGACGCACCATGACCCGCCACATTCTTCGGCGTGACGGAGGCCGGTGTGTGTACTGCGGCGCTATCGCGACCTCCGCCGACCACCTATTCCCCTGGTCCCTTGGTGGACTCACCGTACCCGCTAATCTCGTGGCCGCCTGTTCAGACGGCCGCAACGGGCGGGGTACTCTAGCCTTAGAGGCTGGGGTCGTGGATCATCCCCAAGCCTCGGCACATCCCACCCTTGCGACTTGCCTCGCCGATAGCGGCACCGCCGGCCATCAGATCCGCATGGAAGCGATCTTGGCCCACGGGGTGCCCGATCCGACCGCCGGCACGAGCGCCCGCGATGTCAAGCGCTGGCTACGCCTATATCGGGACCGAAATCCTGAGCACTGGGAGCACCTCATCCACACAGCGCCCAGTCCAGCACACCCCGACGGCGCGGAGACCTCCGCACGTGGTCCGCGGTGACCTCCCGGACATCCGGCGCTCTCCCGACAAAATTCTCGCTGTGCACGGAATTTCGGGACCGAAAGTTGATTTTAGGGCAAATGCGCCCGTTTTGGCGGATTATGAGCATTCTCGCGCTGTCCCGTGGACAATCGTCTGAATGCCTCGCTTTTTCTCTAGTGCGCAGGCCCGCACAACAACGAGATCGTATGGTGGACTCAATTTTTCTCGCTGTGCATCGGCTTTTCGCACCGGACCAGGACCCCATCGCCAATCGGGCCAATCGCTTGTGTGGCGTAGGTTTGGGCGTGTTTCGGTGGGGATGGCCATCGGACACAAAACGGGGGTTCGTGGCTAGTTTTTGCGCTCCCTCAGGGTCCATCCGAGGCACCCATTTCACAAAATCCGTCAAAAACTCGCCCATGCTCGCGTTTTCTCTAGTGCGCATCGTTTTTCTCTAGTGCGCATCGTTCTAGCTTCTTTGTGGTAAATGACCGTTTCCCAAAACTCTCGTTTCCTCGTTTTTTCTCGAGTGCCCGGCAGTTTTCCGTTTTCTGCTTATGGTCAAAAAAAAGAACCCCGCTACATCTTGGCCGCAGGGTGGGACTCCGCGCTATCTAATCGGCATCGAAGGCTCCGAATCGACGTAGTGCATTCACAAATTGCGAAGACCCCGCCAACTGCGGGGCTAGCTCCGCACGGCCCTCCGGTTCCGACGGGGTGGATAGGGGGCGCTCCGCCTCCATCACGGGTGCGGCCACCGTCCCGTTCAGCAGTTTGGCCTAACCGCCAGGTAAGAGCGCGGCGCTCACGATGGCTTGAACCACCTTCGTACGCTGACCTCGCGGGATTCCCGCCAGCAACGCAGTCACAGGGTCATCGGCCGACCAGCGAATATCCATGCGCAACTCTTTCACGATGGTTTAATTCCTCCTCGCCCTTTGCGGCAGATTTTGCGGACTCCATATCCCTTGCGGCCCCACGGTTCGCGGCCATTTTTGATCACTTTTTGCGGCTACTTTTGCGGAAAGTGGGGGAAAAACGCCCATTTCCCGCTGATTTCCGCCAATCCTTCCGCAAAATCTACCTAAAGATCCCTTCAATCCGTTGCCCTGTGCGGCTTCAGGCATTCCGCGACGCTATGGCGTCGATTCTCGCCATTTTCATTTGAACTCCGGTCCAAATGACACTGTATCCCAATACTCCGAACACATTGGTTACAGCTAGCTCAAAATCCGCAGGAGGGCAATCGAACGTACGGACTTAGGGCGAAACCACTCCCACACCAGCGACTGTGAAAACAACACTTGCCGCATCAGATACATCCCCGGGCGATCACGTTTCGCTTGCACCACGATCACATCCTGGCCGGTGAGCGCCACCGACTCTGCCGTCGCGCGCTCAAAGGGGCCTCCCGGCAAAATGACGGCGTCAATCCACCGTGGGCCATGGT
>JAKADW010000161.1:0-1467 GCA_021820165.1 Bacillota bacterium | reverse complement strand
CGGCGCCACGCGCCACGACTGGAAACTCAGCGACCAGCGTGCCGCCCACCCGCCGCCAATACGCTTAAATCATCGGGTCTTCTCTCTTGCTATGGGATCGAATGTCCATCCCCCCTCGTCCAGCGTGGCTACGGTTATGCCTGGCCGGCATCCCTTTCCACCCATCCGACTACAGTGCGGTTACTGGGCCAACTCGATGATTAATGCGGAATGGTCCGAGTATCTCAGTTCACGTTCCGGATGCGAATAGTGGCAAACGCATGGTCGATGCGGAAGCCATTCCCCACGTTGCTGTACCAGCTATACTCCGGCCGACTCCCGTTGATCAGACGCAAGGCATCCTGCCATCCCATCTTCCCTAATCGCTCCATATGCTGGACGCAGTGAAACGGGGTGCCCTGGGCATCCACGGGTAACCCCGTGTTAAAATCTCCAATGATGAGCGCAGGGCCATCCCGGAAGGATTCCGCATTCTGGAGAACTGTTTCCCAAAACAAGGTCTTGGTTCGCTTGGAGTTAATGGGGATGTGAATTCCCAAAATGCTAATCCCGTCTACCTCGACTTCCATTTTTGCCATTTGGCGGCAATTCATGGGTGGACACCGTGGCTAGCCAAAGACTTGGGCCGCCAAGGCGTAGAGGCCCTGACCTGTCGGCAGGGGACGCCCCAAGTAGGTCATGATCGGCGGTTCCGCGACCTTCACGAATCCCCTGCGCACGAGTTCGTCCGCGGCCCACTCGGCATGTGGACTCGGTACGTCAATGCGCACGGCATCCGTGGTGGAAGCCATGATTTGGGCCGCCAACTGTGACGCATAATGATCGTCACGCGCGACCAAGGGGCCTAGAATCCAATTGACGGGCCCTTTGATGCCCAAGGCATAGCCCATGACCTTGGCGTCATCCGTCGCAATCCAAGACGTCGCCGATTGCTGCCAACGCTGGCGCAAAAACGCCTGACGGTCCACGCCGAAGGCTGAGGCGTCGAGTTCCGCTACGCGGGCAAGGTCTTTAGCGTGCATCGCCTGCAACGCCACGGCACTGGCCACCCGCAGGTGAGTGGGGCTGCCCGCTGCGGTCCGGGAACGAACGTATTTATGTACCGTTGTCACGGCTTCAAACCCCATTTTTTCATAAAGGCCTCGACCGTCTGGCGTGGCCACCAAGGCCACACAACTCCCGGCGGGCATCGTATCCCGTGCGGCCGCCGTCACCGCATCGCCCAACCCCCGTCGTTGATATTGCGGATGCACAATGACCATACGTAAAAAGGCAAACGTCGGCGCATACGGCACAATGGCGGCGCTCGATACCAGGTCTCCATGCGACGTTTTATGACCAAATAGGCATCCGGCTGTCAGCAACGTGTTGACCTCCGCGGCATCGTAATCCCACCCCACCGAAGCCGATAGACGAATCAGGGCATCGATATCGTGGCGATCTAATTGGTATAGGTTCAGGTTCATC
>JAKADW010000160.1 GCA_021820165.1 Bacillota bacterium | reverse complement strand
AGCATCCACACCGGGGATTATTAATGCCCCCGGATTTTTTGTCCAACTTCACCGATTCTGGCCATGGCGACTGGCTTGACTATTGGGTGATGACGCGTGCCTTTGAACAAATGCATGCGTGGGAAACCACTTTAAATTTGGCACCGGACTTTCGGGTGGGGGTTAATGTGACCCCTGATGTCCTGACCAACCCGCGATTTCTCCATCATTTTGAACAAATTTTGACTGCATCAGGAGTGCGGCCTCATCGGTTGGTATTAGAGGTGCCAGAGACTCTAGTATTGGCTAATGCGTCGAACGTTTGGGAGATTTTTGGTCAACTTAAAGCATTAGGCGTACGGTTGTCGTTGGATGACTTTGGTGAGGGATACACCTCTTTGGGCCACTTGCGCCGCATTCCATTTGATTCGGTCAAGATTGACCGTCAGTTTATCAACGGCATTGGCCAGAATGCGTTTGATGAACATGTTGTGCGCCATGTTGTCGATATTGCACGTCAACTGGACATGAAGGTGGTGGCGGAAGGCGTGGAAACTGCCGAGCAGTATGCTTTTGTGGTCGATGTCGGTTGTCAGTTGATACAAGGCTACATGATAGGGAAACCCGTCCCAGCCGAGCGCTTTACGCCCTTGCGACGGGTGACGATCGGATTGCCGTTGGCTACAGGCCCAAGCCTTAGTCTCGGCGGAGTTAATTCCCCCCGCTAGAGGTCGCTTAGACGTCCTGACGCTGCGACCACCACAGGCCAAACAAAAGGCTGATGCCTCCCCAGAGGGTCAAGATGAGGATACCGCTGGGTAAAGTGAGCGACGGCATCACATATTGTTGGGCTAACTGCCCAGTCCAGTCGGCGATAAGGCTAAGGTGGATGGCAGGATCAAGCACTGACAAAGGCCCCACTAAATGTGCTAAGTCCCGACTGATGACCAAGAGGGCACCGGCAATGAGCGATATGACGGTTGATCGCGTGATGATGGAAATGGCCATTACGACGAGTACCAATATCCCCACCGAAAACATGGCCAGTCCCATTGCTGCAAAATCATAGGACCACTGCGGAATGATTGGGAAATGCTGGCTAGGAACAATCAGTTGAGGTGGAATGCTGTTTTGTAGTGTAAAATGCGGACCGACAATATGCGGTGCGTTCGCGTTTCCGATGCCCATCAACAGCGAACCACCGCCCAAAAAACCGAGCGCGGCCGCAATCATAAAGAGCCATATGATGGTAATAGAGGCTAGACTTTTCGCGCTGTAGGCTAAACGTCGATAGGGCGCGTGTAATAGTAAACCGCCCCAAGTGCCTCCTTCAAACTCGCCAGACATGCGGTCCGCCGAAATGCCGATGGCCACCAAGGCGATGAGCATCATGACCCCTGTACTAAATATTTGGCCCACTAATCGCAACCCGTTATTGCCGTTGGGGGCGTAGGACGTTATGCCGTGCGACAAGCGGTAGCGGTCTAGTGCGATAAATTCTTGCGTGTTGCCTCGTGCGGAGAGTGGCTGATTGGCCAACCCCGCCTGGAGTTGGTGGAGCTGTTGGCGCGTGTTAACCCTTTGGCCCGATTGACTCTCCATTTGGGACAACATCTGCTTATCGGCTATGACTATATGTCGCAGGTTCGATTTTTTGCTCGCTGGGGCGTTCGCGAGTTGGCTTTGGGCATGAGACACTTGGGCTTTGGCCGCGGCAATGCTTTGCACGATCGCCATTTGTTGTTGGTGGTAGGCACGATAGCTCAAATAGTTGCCGCCTAGCACAAACAAGATCAGGACGATGAGAAGTGCGCGGCCGCGATGGCGCCAGACCTTCTCAAGTTCGTTGCGGTATAGGGCTAAAAAGACTCCACGACGTGCTGGCATAGTTTAAAACCTCCTGATTTATATAACGGGTTGAATGGAATCGCCCGCCCGGGGGGACATTCGCTCAAGATATTGGGCTTCGAGGTCGGCGGCATAGGGTTTGACTTCTAGAATGTGGATGCCAGCTAAGACCCATTGACGAATCAATTCGGAAATGTCGCCAGGGGTTGAAAGGGGGAAGGTAAAGGCTCCGTTCTCGACAGGGGTGGGCACGACGTTATGGTCTTTAAACCATGTCGTTAATGCCAACGAATCGGTTGCGCGCACATAAGCGTGGACGGCATGACTTTGGGTTCGGTCGTCAATTCCGACCACTTGGCCCTTGTTTAAAAAAATGACTCGAGTAGCCAATTGTTCGACTTCCGACAAAATGTGGCTAGATAGCAAAATGGTTACCCCAGCTTGGGACAACTTGAGTAGATGCAAACGGAATTCGCGGATGGCCGATGGGTCGAGCCCATTCATTGGTTCATCCAATATGAGGAGATGAGGGTCTTGGAGCATGGCTAGAGCTAACGACAGGCGCTGTCGCATTCCTAAGGAATAGCCCTTGACTCGGCGATTGGCGGCCTGTTCTAGACCAACTTCGGCTAAACGCTCGCGCACGACGGTGGGGCTGATTTCCAGACCTCTCAGGCGCAGAACCTGGCGAAGGTTTTGTTCTCCGGTCAGATATGGGTAGAATCGTGACTCTTCGATAATGGCCCCAACGTGGGCTAAAGCGTTCGCCGAATGGGCGTGCACGTCCGTGCCTTGGATAAAGATTTGTCCAGAGGTCGGACGTACTAATCCCAACATCATGCGCAAGGTGGTGGTTTTGCCCGCGCCATTGGGACCGAGAAATCCACAGATTTCCCCTCGCGATACGTGAAAAGAGACATCGTTGACGGCGGTTAAGCGACCATATTGTTTGCTCACCCCACGCACATCAATCATTAAATCGGATCTATTTACCATGGTATTCATTCCTTTCCTGTTAAGCCTTTAACGATTTCGAGCGATCGTGCCTCTGATTTATCGAGTGTATTTGTATTAGGTGAATGGCAGGATTTATGGAAAATCCAGCGCCAAATGTAAAATCCCCCTAAACCCACCATACCCCAAATCGTCCGCTGAAGGGAAATCGGTATCTGGTGCATGAGGAAAATGGGGTCCAATAGAACCAATCCCGAAAAAAATGCCAAGATAGCGTACAAAATCTGCCATTGTATGGCGAAGGGGAACGGTTGGTCCAATGTTTCCCATGGCGCAAGGTCCCACCACCAAAATCCCAACGCCGCAATGATGAAGCTCCAAATGAAGAAGGCCGCTGTGTATCCCCAACTGGGGGGAGATGAAGAAATATAAGGAGGAAACGGTGACAAACGCGAGATGATGGTAGCCCAATGATTTGGCTGCGGGACGGGGATGATTCGTTGCCCTATCATCAGCGCTATGATGATAGGGCTGATACTCCACAGGCCAAACGCCATTACGGACAATATGGCGCTGCCTACGATAGTTGTGGTGGCCAGGGTAGTCCATGTCGTGGCCAAATTAATGGAAGTCAATGACAACGATTGGGCCGCAATGGTTGCGACATCGTGTGGAAAGCCGTGGCTCAACACCATGGCCATTAGACCGATGGTAATAACTCCCGATGTTATGAATAGGGTTGCGGCGGTAAACACCATCTTTGTCCAAAGAAGGTCGCGACGTCGCACCGGTCCTTCTAACATGATGGTTAAGTGTCCCCGAACCCGGTCATGCCAAAATACGGCAATACCCAACAGCCCGGATACCATTGCATCGAAATATCGCACACGCAAGGCGGTATATTCTTGAACGATTCCGTGCCAATACATATGTGAGCTCAGCGTTAGGTTATCCGGAGGAAACAATACAAAATATCCCCAAGGAGCGAGGATGGCGATGGCCGAAAAAAGATATAAGCCGCGATTAATCCGGAATTCTCGAAACGCGAGGGCAGGTATTAAATGCGGCCATTTAATCATGACCACTTTGGAGAGCAAGTTACCAACGGAGTGCTTCACGGGTATATCCCTCCAATTGTAAAAATGTTTGGTAGGCGTCGCTCAAATCCATCTCAAGCGGTTCGACTAATATGGCTCCGTTTTTACGGAACTCTTGCACCATCGAATTGATGGGGCCGTCGATGGTCAGTAACCATACACGACCTCTGGATTCAATGTGTTTAATTTGAGGATACTGTGATGGCGAGGGAGACCAACGAGGGGGCATTACTACTTGTAGGCGGGTTAGCCGATGTTTAAATTGGTCGACTGATGAATTGCAAATGATGGTGCCGTCTAAAAGGATTGTAAGGTTTTCTGTGATGCGTTCGATATCACTCACGTTATGCGATGTAATCACTACAGTTGTTCCTTCCTCGGTCGCCATATCAATCATTAGTTGCGTCAGTTGGCGTTTGATAACTAAATCCAGACCGTTGGTGGCTTCATCCATAAGCAAAAGGTCGGGATGGGTACAGAGGGCAACGGCCATCTGTAGGCTGGCTTGTTGGCCCATAGACAGGCGGCTAATGGGACGCTGTAAGGAGATATCTAATGATTCTAGAAATCGGCCAAATCGCGTGTCATCCCATTTGGGATACAGGTATCGCGCATATCGCATGGAATCCTCAACCAAAAACGAGTCAAAGGCAAGGTGACCTGGTGCTAGGTACTGAACGTGTTGGCGGATATAAGAATTTTCTCCGGTCATTTGATGACCGAGAATTTGGATGGCTCCTCGGGTCGCACGAATCGTGCCGAGAGCCAAACGTAAGAGCGTCGATTTTCCGGAGCCATTGGGACCGATGAGTCCGCAAATGGTCCCGTCTTGTACGGCCCAATTAATATTTTTTAAGACGGGGGTCTGGCCAAAGGTTTTGCTTACCCCACGCATTTCAATCGTGGTCCTCATAGAACATGGCGTCCTTTCTCTTCGTGCCATTCACTCATGGATTGATGAAATAAGTCTAAGAGTTGGTCGTCATCAAGTTGCAGGTGGTGTGCCTCAATTAAGAGCCTTTTGATGGAGTGACGTAGTTCTGAGAGGCGTTTTTCCCGGTTGATGGGGGTAGTGGGCTGAGCGACATAGGTGCCTCGCCCGCGTACTACCTCGATGATTCCTAAACGTTCCAATTCTTGATAGGCTTTGGCCACGGTATTAGGGTTAAGCATCATGGAACTGGCACACTCTCTTACGGAGGGCAACTTATCCCCGGGGCTGACGATAGCTTTGGCCACTGATTGCTTGACCCCATCGATGACTTGTTGATAAATCGGGATAGATGATCGAGGGTCGACCTGAAACCACATAGCTACCCTCCTGAGCGTATTAGTGTACTAATACAATTAGTACACTTAGACATTAGTGGATGGACTGGCTGGTGTCAATCAAGGAATTGTTCACAAGTGAAGATTCTTCCCAAGCCTTGGTGTCAAGAGCGACTAGTTTGCTATGATAATTGGAAGGAATTTTTGTAAAATGTCACAAACCAATGTCGCGCAAAACAAAAACAACACAAAATGATCAAAAATATTATATAATGTAGTCACTTATTTGGCTCATGGAGGGAATCTCGTGAAAGAAATTGTAGTGATAGGAAACGGGATGGCAGGGACGAGATTTGTTGAGCAATTGGTGGATGTCGCTCCTAATGCCTATCATGTGACGGTTTTTGGTGATGAACCCTACCCTGGATACGACCGCATCCAATTGTCGCGGGTCTTGTCTGGGGCTATGGACCCGTCAGGACTTTTTTTAAACGACTCCCATTGG
>JAKADW010000159.1 GCA_021820165.1 Bacillota bacterium | reverse complement strand
ACTGCCGCCTCCTGAGAGCACTGCGCGCATCGCTTTCGACACCCTCAACCCCTCTATTGTCGCCTTCCTACAAAAGGAGGCGCAATCCCTACCATATGCAGAGCCTTACGTGGTGTGCCGAGAAATGTTGAGCAATACTCCCACCCCGGCTAAACTAAGCACCAGCGACGAGCCTCCGTAACTAATAAAAGGCAGCGTGATGCCGGTCACCGGGAGCGTAGCCGTTACCACTCCCATGTTGATAGCCGCTTGAATGGCAATCATGGTGGTGAACCCCGTGGCCAAGAGACTCGAAAACAAGTCTGGGGCGCGCATGGCAATCCGATATCCGCGCCAGGCCACAATCATGAACAAAATCACCACCGTGAGCGTCCCCACGAGCCCCAATTCTTCTCCTAGCACGGCAAAAATAAAGTCCGTGAACGATTCGGGCAGAAAGCCGAGGGCCTGTCGCGAATAGCCGAGACCTAATCCCAATACCCCACCGGAACCCAACGCGAGCAGCGCTTGAATGGTATGAAACCCTTCGCCCAACGGATGCTTCCACGGGTCAGTGAATGCGACAATCCGCTGCAAACGATAGGGCTCGAGAGCAATGGCTGCTCCCAAAACCGGCAGTCCCGACCCGAACAGTACTCCCATGTGGCGCTTCCGAGCCCCGGCTACAAACAACATCACGAAAAAAGTTCCCGCAATCGCCATCGTCGTGCCTAAGTCCGGCTCAGCCAACACCAGCCCGAATACTGCCACCGCCATCCCGAGATGTGGCATGACCCCCCGCCAAAAGTCCGACAATCGGTCCTGATGCAAGCTGAAAAGCCGCGAAAAGAAAAAGATCATGCCGATTTTGGCCAACTCAGACGGTTGCAGTTGGAGAGGCCCGGCCCCCAGCCATCGCCGCGAACCATTGATAGAGATTCCAATGTGCGGAACGAGTACCAGTCCCAATAATACCACGGCTACAACAAATAACGGCAAAGCCCATTTTTGGTAACGCCAATAATCATAGCGAGAGGCAACCGCCAAGACGATTAAGCCCAAAATGGCCCACATGATTTGCCGTTCCAAGTAATAGTAGGGATTATGGAGCGTATGATAGGCAGTCGGAGCGCTGGCAGAAAACACCACAAGGGTGCCGATTGCCAACAACCCCAGCACGGAAAACAACAACAAATAGTCAAAATGCCCGCTTCGCTGTTCCATCCGCTGCCCCCTTATCTCTCGCTTGTCTACCACCATGCCAACACCGCGCCCAATGCGGAGACAATCCAAAAGACCGTGACCACCTTTTCTTCCGACCAGCCACCGAGTTCGAAATGGTGATGCAACGGGCTCATGCGAAACACCCGGCGCCCCGTGAGGCGAAAGCTTATCACCTGGATAATGACCGATAACGTTTCCAACACAAACAAAATGCCCACCACCGGAAGCAAGATGGGGGAGCCGGTCACGACAGCAGCACCAGCTAGACCAGCGCCCAGAGCCAACGACCCGGTATCGCCCATGAACACGCGAGCTGGGTGCAGGTTAACCCTGAGGAAGCCCACCAGTCCACCGACTAGAGCCAAGCAAAATATGGCCACCGGATCATCTTTCACGCGCACCGCCCAAAGCGCGAAAAAGGCAAACGAGGCCACCGACGCACCGCCGGCCAACCCATCCAAACCATCGGTAAGGTTGACGGCATTGGCCGCTCCTAAAATGGCCAGCACGCTAATCGGTCCATACCACCAACCAAAGGGAAAATGACCTAAATGAAACGGCAACACATATCCTTGTGGCGGTAGATAGCGGTATACGTACCAACTAAACGCCACCGCCAAAATCACTTGCAGCAACAATTTTTCTCGGGCCTTCAACCCCAGCGGGCGCTTTAAGGCCACTTTTAGGAAATCATCGGCAAATCCGATGACGCCAAAGCCTAACGTCAGCAACGTGAGCGCCCAAGCCCGAGCGCTGCTGGGGTCGAAAACGGCCACGGCGATGGGCAAAGCCACTAAAAAGATTACCCCACCCATCGTCGGCGTTCCCTGTTTCTTCAAATGGGCCTCAGGGCCGACATCTCGTATCTGTTGCCCGAATTTCAAGCGTCGTAAGGCCGGAATCACCAAGGGCCCCATCAATAAAGACACGACCAGCCCCAAGGCACCCGCCGCTGCCAGTCTCATGCCCCCTGCCCCCGTTCTTCCAACCGATGGGCAAGCCATTCAAATTGCATACCTCGTGATGCCTTCAAAAGAATCACATCACCCGGGCGAAGATGCTGGTTAAGCCAAGCCAAAGCTTCGTCGCGCGTCGCTACCCACGCCCCATCAAGGCCCTTCGCGGCCGCTCGTTCGTATAAATATTGGGAGCGTTCTCCGACGGCCAAGAGAAGGTCCGCCCGACCCACTGCGTACTCGCCCACTCTCTGGTGCCCGGGAACCTCTTCATCGCCCAGTTCCAACATGTCCCCAAGAACCGCCACCCGACGCCCAGGCCGTGTTTTGAGAACATCAAGCGCCGCCTCAATCGAGAGTGGGCTCGCATTATACACATCCTCCAACAGGGTCCAGCGCCCAGACGACACCACCCGGATACGAGACCGGCCTGCATCCACTGATTCAATGCCGGCCACCGCTTCTTCTAAGGTCAATCCCAGATGACGGCCGATGAGCAAAGAAGCGGCAACATTATGGCCCTGGTGCGCGCCCAGCCAAGGTAGGCGCACAACCGTCTTTTCTCCATGGATGCGTACCGTGATGAGGGTGTGGTCCTCCTCCACCTGCGCCCCTAGCACTTGACCATCCAAAGCCGCATCTGTACCAAACCAAGCCACACGTCGAGGAGTCTTCTCGCCCAGTTCCCTAACCCAATGGTTGTCGTGATTCAAAACCGCCAGGCCGTCGGGTTTGAGCCCCACCAATATCTCACCTTTAGCCGCTTGGATTGCTTCCATCGACCCGAGCTTTTCTAAATGGCTCGGGCCGATGGTGGAAATGACAGCCACATCAGGCGGCGCAATTCCCGTCATCTTTAATATCTCGCCACGAGCACTCATGCCCATTTCCGCCACGAAATGGGTCGTGTCCTCGGGGCCGACAAAAAATGACAAGGGAAGGCCAATGGCGGTGTTGTAATTGCCCAATGAGGCCGAGGTGCAAAACCGTTGGGACAGGACGGCCGCCGTCAACTCTTTAACGCTGGTCTTTCCCACGCTGCCGGTAACCCCCACAACGGTCACCTGATGCTCCGTGATATAGCCCCGTAATAGCTCCCCCATCGCTTCCAGCGGTGAATCCACCCGAACCAGTGGACCACCCGCTTCCCGGAAGTCTCGTCGGACCATCGCCACCCCACCCGCCCGCCACACCTCTTGAACAAACACGTGACCATCCGTGTTTGTTCCCGGAAGGGCCACAAACAGGTACCCCGGTCCCGCTTCGCGACTGTCAATGGTGAGACGCCCCACCACCGCATCCGGCTGAAGCTGTTCAAGTTCACCGCCGGTCCATCGGCGCACGTCGTTATAGGTGAGTGAAATCATGAACGTTTGAGCTCCCTTAACACTTGACGGGCCACCTCACGGTCATCAAAGTGGATGGTTCCATCACGATAAATTTGGTAGGTTTCGTGCCCTTTACCGACAATCAGCACCACGTCGCCAGGCTGGGCTTGGGTGAGGGCGATTTTGATGGCTCGTTCCCGATCCAGTTCGACCTGCCACTTTCCGTTAACCCGGCCCAGCCCTTCTTCAATTTCGTGGATAATGTCGAGCGGATCTTCCGATCGCGGATTATCCGCCGTCAGCACCGCCCAATCGGCAAACCGCCCGGCGACTTCGCCCATGAGGGGGCGTTTTCCGCGGTCACGATCGCCTCCGGCACCAAAGACGACGCCAATCTTGCCCATTGCAAACTCCCGCGCGGTATTTAGCGCATTTTCCAACCCATCTGGTGTATGAGCATAATCGACAATGACGCTAAAAGACTGCCCTTCGTCGATGCGTTCAAATCGACCCGGGACCCGCCCGTAGCGCGCCAACGCTTCCGCCATCTTCTCAGGGGTCAATGCATAGATGTACCCAACCCCCATGGCAGCAAGCGCATTGAGAACATTAAAGCCTCCAGGCATACCGAACTCTACTGGCTGCTGAACCCCGTTGGGAAAATGCGCCAGAAACTGCACACCCCGGCTGGTCACCCGGACTTGGGTGGCCCGAAGGTCGTTGCCCGCACCTAGTCCGTATGTCATCACCGGTACCGACGTCAGGTCCCGGAGGCGCCCGGCATACGGATCATCGCCATTAATCACTGCCGCTTGGGGCCCTTTCTTGGCCCCTTGCCCAAGACGCTCAAACAACAAGGCCTTGGCCCGAAAGTAGCTCTCGAAATCCTTATGAAAGTCGAGATGGTCTTGGGTTAGATTCGTGAAAACAGCGACATCGTAGTCCACATGATCGACCCGGGACAGCGCCAACGCGTGGCTAGAAACCTCCATGACCGCCGCCTTCATGCCCCGATCGGCCATGTGACGAAGAATGCGCTGCAGATCTGGCGCTTCCGGGGTTGTGCGCACCACCTTAAAGGTCTCCGTGCCAATGAGCGTGTGGAGCGTCCCGGTGAGTCCGCATGCCACGTCGCTACCCTCCATCACCGCACGTACGAGATGGGTCGTGGTGGTTTTACCGTTGGTCCCCGTGACCCCGACCATCCACAAGCGCCCGGAGGGGTGGCCATAAAACACGTCGGCCACATGGGCCAGGGCCAACCGCGCATTGTCGACGACGATGCCGCTCGATCCGGCGGGAATCGCATCTTCTTTCTCAACTAGGAACGCCGCCGCCCCCCGCGCTTTAGCCTCAGGGCAATAGAGGTGGCCGTCGGTGCGAAAACCAGGAATCGCGCAGAATAGGTCTCCGGAGCTGACCTGCCTTGAATCATGCTGTATGCCGGTAATACGGACCCCACCGTGTCCCACCACACGTCCCTGCCCCATTAATTGCACGAGTTGTTCAATCGTCATGCCCTTTCCCCACTTTCACATCCTCTGGCCTTATCCCAAGTCAATGACGACTGTGGTCCCCGATTTGACCTGTCCCCCGGACGGCGAGACTGAGACCGGACCCGTCCTTTCGCCCCCCGATGCTTCACGGCCGTGTTTAAACCAAGCTCGAAGGCCAGCTGGTGGGCCTCTGGCACCGTGAGCCCTCGGAAGTTCGGCACGGTCACCCACTGGAGGTAATCTCGCGTCCGATCTCCTAACGTCAACGTGAGCCGGGTGCCAACCGGTCGGTAACCTCCGTAGGTCACCGACTGGCCCACCACAAATTTACCCTGTCCTTCAAATTGTACCGGAAAACCGAACACCGCGGCATCCTGGTATGCAACATCAGGAGACAAATCAACCAAATCCGGCACCATGGCGGCTTCGCCCACCCGGGGCTTTGGAATCGGCTCGGTCGCGGGAATCTTTAAATAACGAAGAATGTCCCGCATCAACCGGCCAAACACGGGCGCGGCCACCTGACCGCCATAAAAAGCGCCTTGGGGTTCATCCACGGAAACGAGAATAACCACGGCCGGATTGGGCACCGGAGCGAATCCGATAAAGGACGAGATATAGAGCCCCTTTTCGGTCCGGCCATTCACCACCTTTTGTGCGGTTCCGGTCTTTCCC
>JAKADW010000158.1 GCA_021820165.1 Bacillota bacterium | reverse complement strand
AAGTGCTGCAGCGACCCCGGTTTTTGGGGCTCGGGGAGTTCGGGCCGCGAAATCGCCTCTACCATGAAGGCCGGAAGTATCAAATCCGCGGCGTGGTGGTCCCGCCGGATGGTTTTGAGGCCCGGTTGCAGACTGCGTTGGTCTGCAATCAATGCGGCTACTGGCATGACTCGGAGAGCCTGGTCGACTGCTGCGAACACTGCGGGGAGACGCTGGATGGGGCGCATGGCACGTATTGGGCCAATTTGTTGGCGATGCCGACGGCGGTTGCGCAGCCCCGCGATCGGATTACGTCCGACGAGGAAGAGCGCCTTCGGGAAGGGTACCTGATCGACACCTACTATCGCTTTGGTGACGACGTGCCGGCGAGTCATGTGCAGATCCAACAAGGGGAGGCTACCCTGCTGGAGGTCCATCACGCGCCGCACGCGACGGTCTGGCGTGTGAATCATGGCTGGCGCCGGGCCCAAAATCCCCGGGAGGGCTTCGCGTTGGATGTGGAGTCCGGGGTCTGGGTCAAACGGCGGGACGAGGAGGACGATGACGCGGAGAATGCCCGGCCGACCCTCCAAGGGCTGCGCCCGTATGTCCGGGACGTGCGGAATCTGTTGCTGGTGCAATTGGCGATGCCGCTGGCCGAGGGGATCCGGGACTCCGTCCTCTGGAGCTTGGCTTACGCGCTCAATCGGGCCTTCCAACTCCGCTACCATGTCGAAGATCAAGAACTCGCCGTGGAAGTGATTGGGGATCCCGGCGCGCGGCGGCTGCTGTTCTGGGAAAACGTTGAGGGGGGCACGGGGACCTGGACGAGGCTCTTGGAGCGTCCCGCCGCATGGCAGGAGGTGGCGGAAACGGCCCTCGCGCTGTGTCATTTCGATCCAGAGACTGGCGCCGATCAGGCGGCCGGCCCCGATCCCTGTGTGCACGCCTGCTATCAGTGCTTACTCAGCTACGGGAACCAACGGTACCACGCCCTATTGGATCGACACCTCGTGCGCGATGTGTTGCTCGCCCTGAAGGCGGCCACGGCGGTCGCAGAGGTACAGGGAACCACCCCGGAGGATCACTACCAAGCCTTGTTGCGCGGGGTAGATCAGGCCAGCGGGGAGGCGGAGTTTCTAGAGTCCCTCTACAACGGGGGCTATCGCTTGCCCGACCGGGTACAATATCGCCCCACGCCGGAGGTGATGGCGGAGGCGGACTTCTATTATGATCGGCCGGACCGCCCCGGCGTCTGCGTGTTTCTGGACGGCCCTGCCCACCGAGAGCCGTTGCGCCACGCCCATGATGCCGAGGTACGCGAACAGCTCGCCGATCGGGGCTATCGCGTGATTGTGTTGAATTACGAGACGCCCTGGGACACACAACTGGCCCGATATTCCGACATCTTTGGGATCGCGGAGCCTCGGAGGTAAGGTAGGTCAAATCGGATGTGCTTCGGCTTCTCGTTATGGCGGGAAGGCTGGGCATTTGGGAACTTTGCACTTGTATAACAGGCCCTATCCCCAACGAGAAGGGCCTAATACATCGGATAATGGAGGGCGCCGTGTCACGCTACGACTTTGCCATTGTTTTAGATTCTGAGCGCCATCAAGTGCTACTGGAGCACAAGGGGCGTCGACGCCTTGGATTACATATCTCGGGGTTCGATGACGATGAGTCGGCATTTCGCCGGTGGATGCGCGAGTTGCGCCGAGTCGGATGGCGGTACTTTCAAGCGTACGGTAGTTTCTATGAGGGTTACACATGGTTCACCTATCTGTCGGTGCCGGACGATGTGTCAGACTGGGTAAACTTAGAGACAGCGGCCGGGCAGGTTTGCGATGCGTGGGAGGTCGAAGCATTGGACTCAGCCGAGGAGCCGAGTCCACTTGCCGAGCTAAGATTGTCTGAAAGACTCGACCACCTGAAAGAAATGGTAAACGCTTCGAATCCGCGGTGGAAGCGATCTCACGACGGTATTTCTGAGTCGGGGTCGGACGGTAACTCAGAGGACATTGATGGGCCCATGGAAAAGTCATTGTACGAAGTGCAATTAGACCACTGGGACAAAGTCCTGGAAAACAACGTCTGGTCGGTGCGTGAAATCATTGCGGATAGCATCTACTGGCTCTCAGAGGGTGCCGGACCCGAAGAACGGCAGGAAGCGTCCTACTTAATACCGTATCTGGCCGTCGTCGAAGCCTATTTGGAGAATTTTGCGGGCACGGATGCAGTCTCGGAGTGGACCATGGGCGAGGAATTAGGAATTCCGCTTGAGACGGTAAAGGCCTGCGTGGACCATCTAGCGCGTTGGAATCGTGGATTTTACATTGACGACGTGGACGACGATCGGATTATCCGCTATGACTGGAGGGAGCGCTTGGTCGGTGAGCAAGAGGCACAAACGTCTAGGGCCGATGAGGCATTGATGTCCGCCCCCCGAACCATCGAGGACCTCGTGACCGAACTTACCAAGGCTTGGAGGGCTCAATTAAGAGAGGCTACGATAGTCCAAACCCGCGACCTAGACCGCCTCTTGGATCGTATGACGACCCAATGGATGGTAGATTCGGCACTGGCTCTCATCGATCGCCATCCTCACGAAGCGGTTCATCGGCTGCGAGGCAGACCCGACCATAAATCGCGCGGAACACTGCAGTTATTGATTCCGTTAGAGGTTGACGGCTTGGACCGAATCGTAGAGCTCGTGGAGCAGAATCAGGAACAAGCTGCCGATATAGCCGTACGCTGGATTCCCCAACGTCATCGGCCCCACGATATTTCGCTTCAACACGCCCTGGTTGCGGCGTGGAATCGTGCCGGGGAACGCGGTTGGGCGTTGGATTTGCTTCTGGAAATTCCAGCGGATCTCAGAGAGCCTTTTGCGTGCTTTCTCACAGCTCAACACTACTACGAACAGCGGCAATTTGAAGATATGGTCATGTGGCTGACCCGCGGGGTCGAGCGTGGCGGGTGGGACGAGAATGCCCTCGAGATGGTCGTTCTCACGGAAGACCTCGACTGGGAAATCCGGGCTTCCGCCTTCCGACTCTTTTGGGCGCACTATAATGAACGGTTACATCTGGAGGCTTTGCGCCAGGCAGCGGAAGTGCTCATTAATGAGGCCAATGACCGCCTATTGAAACGACAGAGAAACATGGTCGCTGAATTGATACGATGCTGGCTGGATTCGATGGAGATCCTGGGCACCTCGCCCGTTGACATCGGCGAACAAATGGACCGGCACTTGCGAGCGCTTCCCGACGATATGCGTTTTGAGATTTACGATCAGTGGGCTGATGATGTGGCGGTGGTCACCAAGTGTCAGGAGTGGTTGAAGACCCATCCTCACGATGATTCGCTCCTTGGCACGCGCATTCAGGAGATGGTGGCCTTGCGCGTACGGTCCCGCCCCGAGGCCGGAGACATAGCGCCCTGCGCGATCAACCTGGGGCCGCGAGTCAAAGTGTTGGTGATGGGCCTTTTAGGGCCGCACCAGCAGTTGTTGCGGCAACGGGTGGCTCTTGGCAGAGTTGACTGGGCGTTTATCGAACCGGGATGGTCCGAAAACACGACGTCGCGTAGAATCAATCAATTGTGTACAGCTGTCGATTGGATTGTTCCCGTCTACAGCCGCCTAAAGCATTCGGACACACGGCACCTTGAGCAGTACAAACAGAAGGTCACACATCCCGGAGGCACTGGAGTTACGGCCGTCGCGCGCAAGATTGAGGAGCTGGTGGAGCGCCCGCTCCGCCCCAGTTGATGGACGGGCAAGTGGCGGGTTGGGCTTCGAACGAATCTTACGGATTAGCGAGATATGGGGATGTTTTGCGGAGGAGGCCTTTGGAGTTCTGGAGCGTGTGGAATACCGTCGTGAGATCGCTTCCACCGCGAAGCCATCGCACGAGGCGTGGCCTCATGAAGCTGCGAACTATATTAGCCATGGTTGGCGTATGCGGACAACATGGTCCTGCAAGTGAGGCTCTGGGCAAGGAATTGATAGTTGAAACTTAAGAAAAAGACATCGACCACGACAGTGGCAGGGGCTGCTCTGGTCTCGACGTTTCACAGTCTCATGTCGGTGTGAGCGCCGAGGAGGAGTCTATGGAGGACTTTTGGGTGCGATGGGAGCCGAGTAGCCGTGTTGTAATTCATCGCGTAACATGCCAGTACTGTAAGCATCGAGAGACTCCGGCAGCGTGGGTGGGGTTTGAGACATATGAAGATGTGCAAACCTTCGCTATACACGTTATCCGCCGAAAGTATTATGATTGTGCGATATGCCACCCGGAAGAGTGATACTTATCGGAGCTAAATGATGTGTGCCCCCTGTGGGCTGTAAATCTATCACGGCAGTTTTTTCACGGAGCAGTCCCTGAGTATTGCCGTACGCATTTGCCATTCACTGGGTCTAGAGATACATTGGATACGAGATTTTGAGCAGGCGGAGACCCGCGCTGGCCAGAAGCGGACGCGCGCGATGTAACCTAAGTTTCAGGCTTCTGGGCGCAGGGATTCCCTTAACTCATGCCGAACGGTCTATTTGGTGATGATGATATGACAATTCGTATGAAGGAACCGCATGCCCAAACTCCGCGCAAGCTTGCATCGGGACACTGGCAAGCGCGGGTAACCTATTACGATCCGAACACTGGGAAACGTCGGCAAAATGGTAAGACATTCACGACTGAGCGGGAAGCTAAGAAGTGGAGTCGCGAGCAGGAAGTGCAGTTGCGACAAGGGACGGTTGCTCCCGAGGCGTTGATAAGCCTCACGGTCAATGTGTTGTTGGATCGATGGCTGAAAATGCTACGAACGAAACCGGTCGAAGAGTCCACATTAGAAAGTTACGCCGCTCGCTTGCAAGACGTCCGGGCTGCGTGGGGCGATCGACTGATCAAGGATATTCGGCGATCCGATGTGCAGGATTTATATGCGCGTGTTCTTGAGACCCACAAGCCGAGAACTGCCGAGTACACGGCTACTTTGATTCGCGCATCGTTTAAGTGGGCTGTCGATATGGAGTGGATGCTCGTCAATCCATCGCTCAAAGTGCCAAAGCCGAAAGTACCGCGAACAGAACGTCCCGTGTTAACACCGGCCGAAGCGAAGCATATCCTCCGCGTGGCGTCGGGTCATCGGCTGCACGCCTTGTGGTGGTTTCTTGCTCTAACTGGCGTTCGAAAAGGCGAGGCACTGGGATTACACTGGGCCGATATTGATTGGGAGACCAAGACGGTGACGATATATCGGACACTGTCCGGCTCCGGGAGGCGACGACGCGAGAGCGTTCCGAAGACAAAGTCTAGTGCTCGCACCATAGCGATGCCCGATATTCTCCTCCAGGTTTTAAGTCGGTGGAAAGACGAACAGCGGAGTCAGAGGCTTTCCGCTACAACGTGGCATGATACGCCTTACGTATTTACAACCTTGCACGGAACCCCGTGGGATCCGTCACATGTGTCACGACAATTTAATTCCCTCCTGCGCCAATGTCAGTTGCCGCTCGGTTCAACCCCCAATGAGTGGACAAGGCACCGGAACGCACGAATTGTCAACCCGTTTCACGGTAATGGATGAAATTGTCAGGGTCCTGGATTATTTTAGGAACACGTGATGCGTCGTCTCGCTCGCGGCTCCAGTCTACCGCCCGATACGGTGGCCCCTCCAGAGGATGCCTCCGG
>JAKADW010000157.1 GCA_021820165.1 Bacillota bacterium | reverse complement strand
GGCTAGTTCCAGCAAGCCTTGCACGGTGCCATCCTCACCCAACGGTCCGTGCAACACCGGGACGACCACATCGACGAGCTCGGTCAACGACTCAGGGCGGAATGGCACGATCTCGTCGGGCCTCCCGGAACTAACCGCAGGGCGATCCGCCGAAGCGACGTGAATTGGCCACTGGGGAGCGCGTCCGGTTTCCGTCTTCATGAGCCCTAGCGCAGGGTCTCCCGCCATCCAGCGGCCACTTCTGTCAATGGCGATGGGAATGATGTCGTAGGAACCCTGCATGGCTTCCATCACCGCATAGGCTGACATCATGGACACCGCGTGCTCTTGCGATTGGCCTCCAAACAATACGCCCACCTTCAACGGCATTCGTTAACCACCTCTCGCCGGACCATTTACATTTAGTGTATGACGCTATCCGTTCGGTTGCCAAATGTAGAGTTCGCATCGGAGATCCCCTGGCGAACTATTGGGGGCAAAAGTGCCACAAGGATTCCGCAGGTGAAATCGCGAAATCTTCATCGAATGGTTTGTAGAATCGTGACTCGTTCTGCAGGAGGCGACGTTTAGATGACGAAAACTCAATGGATTGCAATTACCGTGGGGCTGATCATCGCCGGGGTCGGCGGGTTTGGGCTCGGGCATTGGGGCCCGTCAGCGGCCGTCCGCCAAATCGGCCAGTACGATGTCATGGAGTCCTATGCGATCATTAATCAAGCGAATCACGAATTGGCGTTGCACCATCGAGCGAATGCCGATACCAGTGCATCGGAAGCCGCCGGACTTTTGTTTAGCGCCGCGACGCCGTTGCATCTCCTGGGAATTGGGTCGGGGCTGACAGGCGGCGCCTCGGAACTCACCAACTATCTGCAGGCGGCGGAATATGATTTTGTGGGCGGTACGGCTACGGCACACCAACGCGCGGTGCTCAACGCATTCCATCAGGCGCTGGCACCGTTTCGTCATGAGGGGTTCGGCCAGATTCCCGAATCGGCGTTCCGCGCTGCCTTAAACCGGGTGGCCACGGAGATGGCCAAATAAGCCTCACGGTGCTACTCGCTTGCTCGCACGCGAGTCGAGGCCACGCTGGCGTACATATGGGGGCGAGAGTCCCGGGAGGATTTGCGTTGAGGTGCGGGACGCTCGGGTTGGGCAATGATAGCGCGAAGAGAATTATTTCGCGCCAACCGCTTTTCGGTCCAATGGTGGCTATCGCTATCCTCGGCGCCAGCGTTCTTGCTCGCGAGGTGTAACCTGGATCCTAGATAAACGCCTGGTAAGCTGGCATGGATAGATTTGTAGCGTCGCGCCCTCTAGCCCTTTTGTGGGGTCGGCCCCCCGGCAGAGCGGGAAATAGAGAGGAGGGTTCGGGACGGAATCCTTAGTCATTCGACAAGCCCAGGCCCATGACGCTTGGGCCGTGGCCGTGCAACGACGAGATTACTATGCCGAGGAAACGGGCGGTGCCCCCATCGTCGGTGACTTCCTCGATCGGATGTCGACGTTCGTCCGCCAGGCCATTGAGAACCGGGAGGCGATCGTTTGGATCGCCAAAGACCAGGAGCGTGTTATCTCGACCGCCTGGGTCATCCCCATCCGGAAGGTGCCCTGGCCAGATCCTTGGGAGGCGCGCTGGGCCTACGTGACCGACGTGTACACGTATCCGCCCTATCGGGGGCGGGGTATTGGTGCCCAGCTAATGAGACGGGTGCAGCAATGGGCGTTTGATGAACGTTTAGAATTTCTCATACTATGGCCCAGTGATACGAGTGCGCGGTGGTACCGCCGATTGGGTTTCCAGGCGGAGCCCGAAGCGTTAGTCTGGCGACCGCCGATTGAATCAGCAAGCACACCTGACGAGCCTGTAGCCCGTTCTCAGATGATCGGGTGACGGGCGCTTGGTGAGGACGCGCACGATTGGGAACGCCTGGCGCAGTGGTTCGCCAGCCCCCCGGTTCGCGAGTTCTATCGTGAGGATCCTGATGTCCGGAACATCCGGGCGAAGTACGGCCCGCGAACCCAAGCCGGTTCGCGCGTCCGACCCCGGATTATCGTGTATGATGGCACGGCAGTGGGGTATGCCCAATTTTATCCCTTGACGGATGCGGACATTCGCGGATATCACTTGCCGAATACGATGCCGTGGGGTGGATTCGACCTGCTCATCGGGGATCGGGCCTTGTGGGGCCGGGGAATCGGCCAAGCGGTGGTCCGACTGCTTCTGGGCGAGCTTGCCGGGCTGGGATTGACTCATGTCGCCATCGATACGGCGTGCCGGAATCTTCGAGCGATCGGGGTATACCTCAAAATGGGATTCGCGATGGAACGCATATTGAAGGGCTGGGAACAGGGCCAAAACCATCTCGTGATGACCTGTCACCTCGACGCGTCTCAGGGGCGTGCCACATAACGACATCCCATCCGGGGATGACTTGGCGTGAGGTATTCTCGGTGCCCTGGGTTGAATGGTTGGTCGGGACGACCATCGGCTATTTGTTCACGTGACGCAAGTCAGTGCGTATCAGGGGCAAACCCCCTGTTGCCCGAACGGATTGATAGACCCGGTTTTGGGGGCCATGTCTCCGGAGTTAATGGGGGCGTATCTGCACGAAGCTTGCGAGGGTTTTCATCCAAAAACATCTTGCTGGGATCGGTTGTTTTGCTTTATAGTTCGATCTAGAAATTAGATTGATAAGAGGAGTCGACACGATGCCCAAGCACTTGGGACCCCCCCTGACCGAGGGCCAATATCAGTTGATCGCCCACCCGTTGCGGATTCGCATCTTGCATGCCCTTAGCTCGGGCGAATTGACCGCTGCGCAAGTAGCCGATCATTTAGGCGAAACGCGCGGGAACGTGCATTACCACATCCAAAAGTTGAACGCCGGCGGGCTCGTGGAGGTGACGCGGACGGAACCGAACGGTGGCATCCTGGAGCGGTATTACCGCGCGGCCACGGCCCGCTTTCGTCGGCCCAAACAACCGGATGAGCCGCGTGATGCCCGGGCTGTGGAAACGTGGTTGGAACGCACAGCGGCGGAGGTAGACATGTTGCTCGAGACCTTCGAGGCCCTCTTGGGGGTCTGGGAGCGGGTCGGTTCGGCGGAGCCGGAGCAGGCCCAAACGTGGCGGGTGATGGTGCGGTTTGAGCGGGTGGCCTCCGCCGATGGTGACAACGGGACGGACGATGCCCCCTTGGGCGCGGGCTCATGACGTCTGACCGGTGGGCGCTGCCTGTCGTCTTGGCCGGCTCGGCAGCCGGCGCTCTGGGAGAAACGATGCTCCTGGTGGCGGTGAACGTCTTGATGTTGACGCGCACGCATTCCGCACCGGCGGTGGCCCTGTTATGGGTTGTGCCGCAGGTGGCAACGCTAGCGACCGGTACGCTGGTCGGGCGATGGACCGATCGGTGGGACAAGCGACGTACCTTATGGACCAGCAATGCGCTGGGGGGATTCGTAGTGCTTGGGCTGTTCATCACGCCCAACGTGTGGGCCATTTATGGTGTGTTCGGGCTGTTTGCGGTGGTGGACGGTGTGTTTCGGGCCGCGTTCAATCCCTATTTCCGTCTGCTCGTGCCCGCGCCGATGCGCGTCCGAGCCAACGCGATCGACGGCGCCTTACATTACGGGGCGCTCGTCGTGGGCCCGGCCATTGCCGGGGCCTTATTGCTGACCGGGCGACCCGACACGGTTATCGGTGCCGTCGCGGCGGCGCTCTTGGTCTCGGCGGGGTGTCTCTTCTTTATCCCGTCCTTGAATGGACCCCGGAGTGACCGGCCAGGGACCGCCCAGCACGGTGTGAGGGCATGGTGGCGCGACCTCCGTGGTGTCGCAGACTTTCTTCGCGGTAGCGGGACAGTGGCCGGTGTGGTGCTATTGTTTCGTTTCGCCTTGGTGTTTGGAGCCACGGCGGACGCCCAAGAAGTGGTGTTTGCCCGGCGAGCGCTACACCTCGGCAGTAGTGGCTACGGCCTCTTGGTGAGCGTCGCGGGGGTGGGGTACGCACTCGGGGCTGTGGCGACGTGGCTACTAGCGGAGCGGGTACCCGTGCGTTTCCTCGTCGGGCTCGGGTCGGTCGGCGCGGCCCTCGGCTATTTGGGCTATGCGCTGGCCCCCGGATTTCTCTGGGCCGCCGCCGGTCTTCTGGCACTCGGAGTCTGTCAAGCGGCCGCCGCCACGGGTTTTGGCACATTCACACAAGGGGCGTTGCCTCCCGAGGCCATGGGCCGGATCACCGCGTCCGTGCGAGCGCTGTTCGCCGCCCTCACGATTGCGACCACGGCGGGCGGTGGGCTGTTAGTGGGCCGTGTGGGGGTCCGCCTGTGGATGGTCGGGGCCACCGGGGCGATGGTTCTCTCTGCAGCGGTCTTGGCCGCGGTGTGTCTCAGCCGGGCGGGGTCTCGTGAATTCCATAGGGCAGCTGCGTCCTAGCGACAACATGTTGCTAGGACACGATTCTATTCCCTATCCCCGGACAGTGCTGGCCGGTCGAGGGCTGCGATTCACTGCTTGTCGTCAAGAGAGCACGTCATTGAACGGACTCAGTCCCCGAATTGACCTTCTCTCGGCGAGAACGAGCGTGCAGCAGCGCTTCGCTAGCGACCGACCTTTGATGTCGAGCCGGTATGATATCCGCAAGGATAGATTGGTCACGGGATGGGGTGACGGGACAACTTACCCACTCCGTTTTTTATTTGATCGGAACAAATATTACCATGGCGAATGGCGGACATACGGGGGCGAGTGTGCAGTAAGCCTCAGCCTGACGTGGCACCTCCATGACCGCATATTCCCATCCCCTCTGGAGGCATAGCTATCCGATACCGAAGGATTTCCGGAACGTCCATCCTGGACACTGATGGCGGAGGAACTGGAGTCGGTGTTGCCAGTCAGACTCGGAGAGTTGACGCAAAGGTCGAGCGGACACCACGCCGTGGACGAGATTGTATCCCCATCCCACCCCTAGTACCGCAAAGAGTTGCGAACTTCGGCTGACATCAGGACACGCTACCAGGTAGGTTTCCGCTTCCCAAATTTCATGGTCCCGAGGGGGGTTCGGGCCGGGCGCGTCGAACAGTGACGGACGAAACGAGAGGCTCACGGGATAGTGCTTCTCATCCATATCTAGCGCAATGTCTCGAATCGCTCCTTCGTGCGACGAAATTTGGAGGAGTTGCATCCATCCGGCGACCCCCCGGTATCCGGCCATTGGGAGGTCTGTCCGAGCCAAGAACACGGGGAAGCCTTTAGCGAGCTCGATATTGAAGGGAAGACCCAGTAAATCGAAGCCCCAGAACAAGGGATCCTCATTGACTGTGTAGTAGAACACCGCTCGTCCTTCTGTTCCTCGGAGACAAAATGGAATTTGCAGTGTCGGTGGACCAAACCCTGGCTCCCAGTAGTCGTCGTTCATCGCACCGGATCTCATGCCGCTCATCCTTAGTAGCCAAATTTACTCAGAGCATATCACAAAATCCCGCCGAGACGTCCCCTAAGGCCGTCATTTTCGGCGTACACCTGGCGCTAAGCAATGTTCGGGAGGTGGGCTGTTGTTACAATGTGCAATATTTCGCAGTATCAATAGCCGGGATACGGGGGCGAGAGCGCCCCAGCCGATAACAGGTTCTTGGACAGGATCGCCACTTACCTGAGTTCTTCCTCATATAAATTCATCATCGGGAAAGAA
>JAKADW010000156.1 GCA_021820165.1 Bacillota bacterium | reverse complement strand
CGATCTCCCCGTTGCTGGGGATGATTGTCGGTAGTCTGGTGGCCGGCCTTTACGCGGACCGTTGGGGTCGGCGGACCCTCCTGCTCGCGGACTTTGTCGCCTTCGGACTGGCCGCCTTCGCCAGCGCCTTGGCTCCAACCTTTGGTTGGTTCCTCGTTTGCCGGATCATGGTGGGGCTGGGTGTCGGAGCTGACTACGCGGTCATTTTCCCCTATCTGACCGAGATCGCCGTCCCCCGCCACCGCGGCAAAGTCATGGCTTTAGTCATGTGGGCGGCCAATTTCGGCATGGTCTTTGCCTATGGTCTCGGTGCCCTCGTGCTAAGTCAACCCCAGGGCTGGCGAATACCGCTGGTGGTAGGGAGCCTCTTGGTCATCCCGCTATTGCTCGTGCGTCAGGCGCTTCCCGAGTCTACTCTCTGGGTACGCCGCCGAGTCCAATCCTGGGGCGGATTCTGGCGGATGCTCGCGGCCCCTAAAAGCCTGAAAGTGGTGTCCAGCGCGGCCATTAATTGGTTTAGCTACCAAGCCAGCGACCAGGGGCTATCTCTGTTCTTGCCCACCATGCTCGCAGCCATGTTTCAGAGTTCTGTCGCCAACGCTTCTTGGCGAAGTCTGTTGGTGAAGGCGGTCACCATTCCGGCCGCCTTGGCCACCATTTACGTCATCGACCGGTGGGGCCGAAGACCTCTTCAACTTTGGGGATTTCTCGGCCGCGCTGTGGCCCTTCTGGGACTTGGTGTGCTCCTCTTACGGGATACCCCCGCCCATCCCTCGCATCGCCTGCTGCTAATGGCGCTGTTGGTGGCAGCCTACGCGCTCGGTGCCTTCGGACCGGATAAAACCACGGTCATGGCTGCCGCCGAGCAAACCGAGACCGCTATTCGCGGCACAGCCCAAGGAATCGCCGAAGCCCTTGGGCGCCTTGGCGGCATTATCGGCGTGACAGGTTATAGCCTCTTTGCTTTTCGCTTCGGACCCGGCGCCGGGGTGCTGTTTTTCGGTGCCATGACACTGGTAGGCTTTGGTGTCACCGCCTTGGCCCCTACATCATAAGGGACGGGCAGAAAAGCACGCCAAAACGGATGAGAAGGTTTACAATGGGGGTGGCAAATGAAGCGCATTTTTGAGTGAGGTGAAGAGCTTGAGCGTAACGAACAACGACCCCTTTGGCGCACGCAAAAACGCCGATGTCAAGGGGCAGTCTGTCACCTATTATGATTTGAACGCTCTGGACAAACTTTCTGGAGCCCAGGTAAGTCGCCTCCCCTTTTCTATCAAAGTGCTTTTGGAATCATTGCTGCGGCAACTCGATAACTATCAGATTACTGCTGAAGATGTCGAAGCCCTTGCCCGGTGGTCTCCTACCAATCCCAGCAAAAAGGAAATTCCCTTCAAGCCAGCTCGTGTGGTTCTGCAGGACTTCACCGGTGTTCCAGCCGTCGTCGACCTAGCCGCCCTGCGCTCGGCGATGAAACGGCATCATGGTGACCCCGCCAAAATCAACCCGCTCGTGCCGGTTGATTTGGTGATTGATCACTCTGTCCAGGTTGACCAATTCGGCCGGCTAGAAGCGCTGGAATTTAACATGGAGCGCGAGTTCGAGCGAAACCAGGAACGATATCGTTTCCTTAACTGGGCCCAAAAGTCCTTTAACAATTTTCGCGTCGTGCCTCCAGCCACCGGTATTGTCCACCAGGTCAACTTGGAATACCTGGCGACCGTGGTCGCCGAAAAGAGTCAAGATGGTGAGCGTCTGGTCTTCCCTGACTCGGTGGTAGGAACGGACTCGCACACCACCATGATTAATGGCCTGGGGGTATTGGGCTGGGGCGTGGGCGGTATCGAGGCGGAGGCCAACATGCTCGGCCAGCCTCTCTATTTCGTCACTCCTGAGGTGGTGGGATTCCGACTCACGGGTCGGCTCCGCGAAGGAGCCACCGCCACGGATCTCGCGCTTACCATTACTGAGCGCCTTCGCCGCCACGGCGTGGTCGGTAAGTTTGTCGAATTCTTCGGCACGGGTCTTTCTCAGATGAGTCTCGCCGACCGGGCTACCATTGCCAATATGGCTCCCGAATATGGGGCCACCATGGGATTCTTTCCCGTTGATGCCGAGACCTTACGCTACCTCGGCGAGACCGGTCGTAGGGCCGAGCACGTCGATCTGGTGGAATGGTACATGAAGGAACAAGGACTCTTCCGCACAGACGAGACCCCTGATCCCGTATACAACGACGTGCTGGAGTTGGATCTCGGTACCGTTGAACCGTCCTTGGCCGGGCCGAAGCGTCCCCAAGACCGTGTGCCATTGTCCGGGATGAAGCCAACCTTTGAAAAGGCGCTCACCGCACCGGTCGCTGAGCGTGGATTTGGTCTCAGCCCCGACCAAGTCTCCAAGACTGAAACGGTTCACCATCCTGACGGCACCGAGGAAGTGTTAAAAAATGGCTCAGTCGTCATTGCCGCCATCACCAGTTGTACCAACAC
Organism: Bacillota bacterium; assembly: GCA_021820165.1. The sequence goes on along the minus strand of JAKADW010000156.1, from coordinate 3,219 downwards.
CTCCAATCCGATGGTGATGATTGGGGCTGGGATTTTAGCCAAGCGCGCCGCCCAGCGGGGTCTCAAGCCCCCCCAGTATGTAAAAACCAGTCTGGCACCGGGCTCGCGTGTGGTCACCGCCTACTTAGAACGGGCCGGCCTCATGCCCTACTTGAACCAACTAGGGTTCGAAGTGGTTGGATACGGTTGCACGACCTGTATCGGAAATAGCGGCCCCTTGCCGGACGCCGTCGCCGAAGCGATTCAAAAAGGTGACCTCACTGTGGCTGCCGTTTTGAGTGGCAACCGAAACTTTGAAGGCCGCATTCATGCCCTCGTCAAAGCCAACTACCTCGCCTCACCGCCGTTGGTGGTGGCCTATGCACTGGCCGGAACGGTGGACATTGATTTGCAGAACGATCCGATCGGCCGCGACCATGGGGGCAATCCCGTGTATCTTAAGGACATCTGGCCCAAAACGGAGGAAATTCTGGACACGCTTAAATCGGCCATTGAACCCGGGCTGTTCCGTGAGCAATATGAAACGGTCTTTTCGGCCAATGCCCGCTGGAATCAGATGGGCGCGCCTGAGGGTCAGCTCTATCAATGGGACGACCAGTCGACCTACATTCAAGAACCTCCCTTTTTCACCGACTGGAGTCCTGAGCCGAAACACCTTCACTCCATTGAAGGGGCACGTGTATTGGCCGTCTTAGGAGACTCGGTGACGACCGACCACATCTCCCCGGCGGGAAATATTGCCGTGAAAAGCCCCGCCGCCAACTACCTCATGGAGCACCATGTCGAGCCCAAGGATTTCAACAGCTATGGAGCACGGCGGGGAAACCACGAGGTCATGATGCGGGGAACCTTCGCGAACATCCGCATCCGCAACCTCATGCTTCCCGGAGTAGAGGGCGGGGTCTCGGTCCATTGGCCCGACGGGCGCCAGGACAGCATTTACGACGTCGCCATGCAATATCAAGCGGAAGGCGTGCCGTTGGTGGTGCTGGCAGGCAAAGAATATGGGACCGGATCGTCTCGCGACTGGGCTGCCAAAGGCACGGCTCTATTGGGTGTCAAAGCGGTCATCGCCGAAAGCTTTGAGCGCATCCACCGCAGCAACTTAGTGGGTATGGGTGTCCTCCCTCTCCAGTTCCTCGAAGGTGCCAACGCGAGCACGTTGGGACTCACGGGCGATGAGGTGTTTTCCATAGGAATTCCCGACAATATTCAACCGGGACAAACCGTGACTGTCGAAGCTCAACGATCCAATGGCGAGAAGGTGCGCTTCAACGCCACCGCCCGATTGGATACGCCAGTCGACGTCGACTACTACCGAAACGGCGGCATTCTTCAAACTGTCTTGGGTAATCTGGCGCAATAGTTTCCGCTCTGTAGGGCCCACCCCGTGAGGGTGGGCCTCTTTGTCTTGCTGGCGGCCCTAGCCGATCGTGAAACGCCGAACCAATACCGCTTGAATATCTTTCGCGATCGCGTCTGGACTTCGCCCGTCGGTGTCAACGACCACGTCGCTCGCATGAGTGGCCTCCATAAGGGGCAAAAGTTCACGCGTCCGCTGAAGATCCCAGGCTTGTCGGGGGCCAACCGAACGCCCTTTGATGCGACCGTCCAAGGTCTCGAGCGATGCGCGAAGCCGCACAACTAATGCCGTCGCCCCTGGAATACTCGCCTGAAGCCTCTCTATTTCTAGGCGGGACTCGACGACGCGTGGAAAAATCACCACCCTCACACCCGCGCTCCGCATAACCGGCCAGAGTGATGAAATCCCGGCCGTACTCATTCCGAAACCGAATGGGTCTCCCGGTGAGCGAGGCGCAAAATCGGTCAAGCGATCGATGTCCATAGCCCAATAGGCTGTGCCGCATGACTCAAGACGCACGGCAAGAGCTTTGGCTACGGTGGTCTTGCCAACGCCCACAGGCCCGGTGATGAGGACCATCGGCACGATCGCCCACCACTCTTCAGCACGGCGCATTGCCGCTTGAACCCAGTCCTTCTTGCCATCCATGTAGTGCTCGATATCCTCGGGAAACGTGGCCGCCAAGCGTTTTTTCAATGAACCATAGGCGTCTCGGTCCCCGGGCAAGGCGCGAAGGTAGTCTCGAAATGCCAAATGGCGGGCCACCTCGGGATGGCCGGGTGGATAGACGTGGAGGTGGTGAGTGGGTTGGACACCACCTTTTTGATAAAATCGTCGCCCGGAAATCCCGTGTTCCCCGAGCGCTCTATAGCCCAATTTTTCTAGAACCGGCGCATGACCATCCAGCTCGGAAACATCCCGAACTATGGCCAACATATCGATAATCGGCTTAGCTTGAAGACCGGGAACCGCCGTGGACCCGATATGGTGTAGATAAAGGAGGAGCGTTGGCCAAATCCCCCAAAGCTGCTCCGCCTCACGGCGAAAATCTTCGGGCCAGCCCGAATTAGGATGTACCACCTCGACGCGTCGTCCGGCCATCATGATCCCCCCAACCTAAGCGGGAATCATTATATAACAAGCCCAAAAAGAAGTCGCTAATACGGTTGGCAATGACCGTGAGGGGCGGATCGATCGGTCCGCCCCGGTCAATCAACTCGTGGCCAGCATGGCGCACCAATATTTCCTCCACCGGCACGTGATCTTGTACCAAACGCCGTCGGAGGAGGCTCGACTGGGCGGGAGGCACGACCCGATCTTCGGACCCTTGAATAATGAGAAACGGCGGTGCACCCGGATGCACGTACGATACCGCACTTTCACGACGCACTCGTTTCCACGTCAGGACTCCGAATACCGGATTGGGTTGGAGCCCATGGCGGCGTCGCCAAGCGATCGCAAAGGCATGACGGTCGGTTGGGCCAAACAAGTCCACCACTCCCCGCACCATTGGTCTTCTGGGTGCCTGGTTGGTCTCCATCGTCAAGCCCACGAAAGCGGACAATTGCCCGCCAGCGCTGTCGCCCATCACCCCCATCCTTTCCCGGTTGAGGTGGAGGGTTTGCGCATGGGTAGCCAAGTAGTGTACCGAGCGCTTGGCGTCATTGAGAGGCTCCGGCCAGGGATAGAGCGGAGCAAGCCGATAGTTCACCGAGACGAAATCAATCCCCTCCTGGATCAAGCGACGCTCTACCATGACCAAAAGCCGATTGTGGGGCGTATTTCGATTGGAAATGCGCGCCGACCCATAGCGTAGTGCCCCGCCGTGAATATAGATCGCCACCGGCCGGGGAGCG
>JAKADW010000155.1 GCA_021820165.1 Bacillota bacterium | reverse complement strand
CCCGTGAGATGCCCATATTGGCGGGTGTAGTAGTTAACGCCAATGAAGTCCTGGTCAGGACCGACCATGTTTAGGAAGCGGTCATTCATGAGATAGGAGAGAAGCCGGGAGGTTGCCCGATCCCACGGCAAGCGGCTCCAAGGGTGAAAGGCAATGAGATGATGCGCGAGTCCCACCCAGGCACCAGGGCGTGCGCTCTTCACGGCACGATAGGCTATACGGTGCGCATCGAGAAGGCGGCGAATCAGCCGAAGGGCGCGCCCAAAGCCGTGGCCTCCCGGAGGCCAAAGGCCAATTAGGTAGCCCATCACCACGAGCACCAGGGGCTCGTTGATGGTGACGTAGAGGTCAACTAGGTCGCCCAATTGCCGGACGACGTGATGCACATAGCGGCCGAACCATTCATGGGCATCCGGGTGGAGGAAAGCGCCTTTCCTCGCTACCCACCGCGGGAACGTGAAGTGATGCAGCGTCAAAAGAGGCGTCAGGCCCAGTTCCCGCATCCAGGAGATCATAGCGCGGTAGTGGTCGATGGCCGCCTGGTCAAACTGTCCCGGTTCCGGCTCTATGCGGCTCCACTCCAGGGAGAATCGGTAACTATTGATGCCTAGACTTTTGAATAGGGCCAGATCGTCCTGCCAGAGGTGCCAGTGATCGGTCGCCCTCCCGGAAGGTTCCCGGCCATGGCCACTGGTTTCCCAGTCCGTCCAGTCGTTGGATTGGTGGCCCTCAATTTGATGACTAGACGTGGCCGCTCCGAACAAAAAGGGGGGCCACTCACGAGGCCATTTTGTCATGAGGTTCTTCCGGTACGGACTCGGATGGCCGCCGGCATGATCGTTAAGGTGACCGGTAGGTGGCCGATGATTTCGCCATCTGCATGGACTAACATATTTGGCGGGCCTTCAATGGTCAATTGCTCTGCCTGAAATGTGGTGACCCTGGGATGCTTAACGTGGCTGCCGCGAAAGACCCGGGTTAGGAGCGGTAACACCGACAGGCGTGGCAGATCCTTCACCCATACGACTTGAAATAAGCCATCTTCCGGATCGGCGTCGGGACAAATTTTCATACCGCCGGCATAATAAGGGCTGTTGCCCGCGGCGAGTAAAAAAGTGGGTTCGGACCGGAAGGCACCATCCACGTGAACGGTCATGCCTTCCGACTGGTAGCGAATCAGATGGCGTAGAATGCCCCGAATAAAAACCCAGGTGCCATTGCCTTTTTTGTCATGCTGGTTGACCCAACCGGCGACCTCTGCATCGAACCCCACACCGGACACCGTCAAAAAATACTCTTGGTTGACACGCCCGATGTCAATGCGCCGTTCGGCACCATAAAGGGCGACATCCAACATCGCCCTGGGGCCTTTCGGGTATCCGAGGGTGCGCACAAAATCATTGCCGGTGCCTGCCGGGAGTACGGCAAAGATCGCCTTGCCGGCGGGCATCAGGCCATTGATGACCTCGTGATGGGTGCCGTCGCCCCCTAAAGACACGACAGTCAAGTCCTCTTGTTCCGCCACTTCGCGGGCGAGCTCGGTTGCGTGCCCGGGTCCTGTCGTGCGGACGACCTCCACGTCTTGGGGCAAGTGGGGCTCGATGAGGTCAAATAATTTTTGCGCCTTGCCATTCCCCGCGGCAGGATTCAGGATAATGCGGGCCGCCATAATAGTCGGTCCTCCCAAAACATTATTCGCGAATTAAGGACCGCACTTGGGCGATTTCATCCGCGTATTGACTTTCCTTGTCGACCGGGGTCTCGAGGTAAAAGGGAATGGATTCGAGCCTGGGGTCATTGACCAATTGTTGTATGGCCTCGAGGCCAAGATAACCTTTGCCGATAAGTTCGTGCCGGTCCTTATGTGCATCGAATGCGACTTTGCTGTCGTTTAAATGAATGGCATGGAGGCGATTCATAAAGTTGGGATTGCCGAACCCAGCAAACGCCGTGGGGTGTTCGCGGGTTAGCATGCCCGAGGCAAAGGCGTGCTGCGTGTCCAGGCAAATGCCGACCTCATCGTCGGAAAAGGGTTCGACAATCGCTAAAATCTCCGCCAAGGTGGAACCAATCTCTGATCCTTGACCGGCGGTGTTTTCCACCAGAATGCGTACCCCGGTGGTCTCGTTTCTTTCCAGCACGGATCGGATGGCCTGATGCATGCGCTCGATGCCCCAGTCGCGTCCGAGCTCCTTGGGTTTTCCGCAGTGAACAACCACGCCGTAGGTTCCTCGCGCCTCGGCGATAATGAGATCCTGCACCAAGGCATCGATAGAGGCATGATAGAGGCTCTCATCGGCTGCTGCAAGATTGATGAGGTAGGGCGTGTGACCGACCGCCACGAGGTCGAGCTCGTTTAATAGATGCCGGCCACGGTCGGCGTCCACCCGGTCCAAGGGCTTGGCATTGCGAAATCCGCGAGGATTCTTGGTGAAGTACTGAAACGCGTTGGCTCCCAACGCGGGGGCTGCCTTCACGGCGGCCGCATAGCCCTTAGCAATGCTCAAATGGCACCCGATGCGCATTCATCCAACTCCTTCAAGATTGGGGGAATATCTTTTAGTATCATGCGCTAGGGCCGGTCTGCCGTCAATATTGGTGAGGGATTGGTCTCCGGGGCAGCGATATCGTGAAGCGTCAGAATCTTTTGTCGGATGGCGCGGGGCAGGAATTTCTAGCGGGTTTCGAGAAATGGACTGTCCAGACATGATCGAGCCACGAGGCGGAGGAGATCAATGAGCGCACAATATTGGACCTATCAGGCGATGTGGGATGAGCTTCACCGCTTGGCCGAGCAGTATCCCGACTTGATGACGCTGGAGGTCATCGGTCAAAGCCGCCAGGGGCGCGACATGGCAGGGGTGACTTTGACCTGCCGCAAAACGGGAGCACCCGAAGACAAGGCGGCATTATTCGTGGATGCCAATATCCATGCGGGCGAGGTCGCTGGGAACGCCGTGGCGATGTATTGGATTCGTTGGTGTTTAGAGAATTATGGGAGAAACCCGGAGGCCACCTCCCTATTGGACGATCATAGCCTCTATGTTGTGCCCCGCATCTCCCTAGATGGAGCGGAACTGTATCTCACCACGCCGCATCGGGTACGCTCCAGTCCTCACACTTACCCCTATTCCGCCCCTCCCGACGGGTATATTGAATCGGATGTCAACGGCGATGGGCATATTCTCTTAATGCGGGTGCCGAGCGACGACGGCGGCTTTGCCATAGATGAGGTGGACCCCCGGGTAATGCGCCCCAGGTACCCTGGGGAGCGGGGCGGGCGTTACTACCATGTCTTCCCGGAAGGCTGCATTGATCGGAAGGGTACGAGCGGATCCTTGCCCGCCTGGGCGCATGCTCGCTATGCCCGTCGTCAGGCGATGGATTTCAACCGCAACTTTCCCATTCGCTGGGCCGGCGAGCAGGGACAACCGGGAGCCGGGCCGTATCCGCTTTCGGAGCCCGAACTTCGCCATTTAACGGCCTTCATTCACCGTCACGGCAATGTGGCCGCCTATGTCGCCCTCCATACATCGGGCGGCGTGATTCTCCGCCAACCCTCTACGGGTGACGACCAGGTGCTTTCCGAGACTGACCGGCGTCTTTTTAGCCGCGTGGCCGATATGGGAGCCAAGGTGAGCGGATACTTCGCCGATTCCAACTACCACATTTTTGCCACCGGCCACGAGAAGGTGTTGATGCCGGGGGCCGCTGACGACTGGATGTATGACCATTTTGGGGTATTGGGATTTACCGTTGAAATCTGGGATTTGCCCAAGCATGCGGGCGCCCGGGGATATGCCGAATATGGGATGCGCCGTCTCTTGGAGCTGAGCCCGGACGAGGAGATCGAGGATGACCGGAAGATTGTTGGGTGGGTAGCCGCGGAAGTGGGCGACGAGGGCTTCTTCCCGTGGCGGCCGTTCGACCACCCCGACTTTGGTCCGGTAGAAATTGGTGGGCTTCATCCGAAATTTGTGGTGCAAAATCCGCCCCCGTTGTTGCTCGAGGAAGAGTGCGCTCACGTGAGCGCGTTTTTAACTCGTCTGGGATTGTCTACGCCCGTACTTCATATGAGTCAGTTGACCTTGGACGAGGAAAGTCCCGGCCTTTATCGTCTTGTGGTGGAAGTCGTCAACGCTGGGTACCTCCCCACGTCGAGTACGGAGAAGGGCCGGGAATTAGCGCTAGAAGGTCTTCAAGCCACGATTGCGGGCGACATCATTTTGGTGTCCGGTAAATCGCCGGTGGACGTGGGGCATTTAGACGGCTATGGCACGGAAGACGGGTGGACACCTCCTCACGGTAGGCGGGCCCACGTGGAGTGGGTGTTCCGAGGAAGTCCCGGAACAGCGGTTGAGGTAATCATTGGCGGTTCACGCGCCGGGCGGATTAAAGCCTCGGTTATTTTGGGGAAGGAGTAAGGCGTGTACGGATATGACTTGAAATTATTAATCCCGGCAGCGACCAATCGGACCTATCTCAATGCAGGGACCCTGGGGCCAACGCCGAGTACGGCGCTGGCGGCGGCTGCCGCCGGAGAGCTGGAATGGATTGAGGCTGGACCCGGCCAGCATAATCACTACATCAACGCGAAGGACGGGGTGCGGCGGTTTGCGGCGCGCGCCGAGCGCCAGATGCCGGGGGGCATCGTCAGTATTACGGAGAATAATAGCGAATCGCTTCTACGCGTCTTGTGGGGCTTACGCTTTGAGGCCGGCGATGAGGTTATCACCACCGACCAGGAGCATGGCGCCGTCTTATTGGCGCTCTCTTCGATTATGCGCCGATTCAACCTCACCGTGCATGTGGTCAAGGTCGATACGGATATGGGCATGCTCGCCCAAGTAAAGGCCAAGTTGAATGGACGCACTCGGCTCATTGTCATGAGTCAAGTCTCTTGCATCACCGGTTGGGAACTCCCCGTGGCCGGGGTGGCAGAGTTGGTCAAAGCTTGGCCTGACTGCCGCCTCTTGGTGGATGGGGCTCAGGCCTTGGGCAACATCGTGGTGGACCCGGCCGCACTTGGTGCGGATTTCTACGTGTTCTGCGGCCACAAATGGATGATGGCGCCGCCAGGTTGGGCTGGCCTCTGGGTCAAGCGCGAGCGCCGCAGTGACCTCTACACACGCTGGCCGTTGGAAGATTTCCAAACAGGGGCTTCGTTGTTGGAAGAAGGCCCCTTCTTGCAGTATAGCGAATCCGGGGATGACCTCGAATTCGGAACCCGGCCATGGCCGCGCATCGCCGGTTGGTCCGTAACCTGGGACTACTTCGAGGAAGAAGGATTTGCTCGTCACGCCGATTATCAAAAACAGCTTGCCGACCATGCGCGAGAACAAATTCGGACCATCGAGGGACTTCGGGTAGATGATCCGCCCTCCCTGGAATTCCAATCGACGGCGCTCATGACGGTGGCGTGTCGTCAATTGGGGTCGGGACTCTATGAATGGCTACTGGAGCGCGACGTGGTCGCCAAAGCCGCACCGGGGCGACGGGGGATCCGCATGGCTTGGGCGGCCTTTAATACCGAGGATGACGTGAGCCGTTTAATTCAGGTGCTGAAGACGCTCTAAACAGAAAGGGCAGGGGGACACGGATGGAGCGGGAAGAAAGCCAAGCACGAAGCCGTTGGCAACAGAAGGCCTTAGCACAGAATCAACCCGGTCTTCTGGTTCGGACGCGCGGGTATGCGGGGCCGCCGATCT
>JAKADW010000154.1 GCA_021820165.1 Bacillota bacterium | reverse complement strand
CGAAGACCCCCCCAACCCACAACGCGATCGATCGGGCTCATCGCCTCGTCCCACTGCATGGTACGAACATCCGTCCAGACTAACGATCCCATTTTTCACCCCCGGGTTCCTATGTATGAACTCAATTTCACATGTATAATAACTGTATTCGTCGGCATGCCCTAAATTCCTGCCGTAAATTCCTGTTTGATGCCATCGATTTAGGAGGGTTCACGTGGTCAAGTCGGCCGAACGGGTCGCCACCCTGATTACCGTATTGGCGGGATCATCCAAAGGACTCTTGTTCTCCGAATTGGAGCACCAATTGGATCTCCCCAAAAGTAGCCTCCATGCGTTACTCGACACCTTAGTGGCCACAAAAATGGTGAGCTGTGAGAAGGAGAGCAAACGCTATCGCCTTGGTCCTCTCGTGTGGGAGGCGGCCATGGCCTTTTCTCGTAATCTTCAACTGGTGCCCATTGCTGTACCACACCTCGACCGGCTCCGTACCACACTCGGGGAAACGGTGCAAATGGCCATATTAGATGGCTCAGACATTGTCTATATCGCCAAGTCCGAGTCGCAACGACCGATTCAATTGGTCTCCGCCGTGGGAAGCCGCCTGCCCGCTCACGCCACCGGACTCGGGAAAGCCTTATTGGCCTGTTTGCCAGGGGAGCGGTTACAGGACTTGTATCCGAATAGCGAGGCTTTGGTCCCGTTAAGCCCCAACACGATTCGGTCCGGCGACGCCTTAAGGCGCGATCTCGGCGAGACGCGAGCCCGCGGCTACGCCATCGATGCGGGTGAGTGCACCCCGGGTCTATACTGTATTGCGACGCCGGTTCTAGGAATGGATCATAAGGCGCTCGCGGCTATCAGCGTTTCGGTTCCGGAAAGCCGCTTGACCCCAGAGGAGCAAAGCCATCTCGCCTCGGAGCTCATAAAAGAAGCCCACGCGCTATCCCGAAAACTGGGCGCGCTGAATCCTTCTTCTTGGACTTCTTCGTAGAGCGGCTGGCGAATTCCATCTGTGGATCAAACACACGGCGTGTTCGGCACCACTTTCCTGTCCCGCGGGTGCATTGACAATCGCTTGAAAAAGGACATCGCCCGCATGCGCCGCGGATGCTTCACACTCTTTCGCGCCAACCATAAGGCGCCAGGACTGAAAGCCCTGGCGCCTCGACGTCCTAGGATACGGTGGCGTTGATTTCTTCCAAACTTCGGCGATTGGTCCTGGGACCAAACCCGCCAATCGTGACCGCCACCACAATCATCGCGAAGGAAATGAAGCTAAATACCCCCACGGTACCAAATGCGTGAAGGAGTGCTACGATAACAAAACCGGTAAAGGCAGAACTTATTCGGCTCCAGCTATAGGTGAACCCTACGCCCGTGGTCCTCAGCCGGGTCGGGTACAGTTCAGCCTGATAGGAATGAAAGAGCGTGCTGAACCAGTTGTTCAATAACGTAATCACCACACCCATGACAATAATCCAAATGGGAATACGCATGAAGGAAAAGATGAGCCCTGCGACGCCAATGGCCAGTGCAACCGTGACAATCTGCCACTTCCGCTGCCACTTATCGGATAGCCACATGCCAAGTATCGGACCCAAGGGATTAAAAATAGCAATCACGAACGTGTAAAGAAGCGAGTGCAAAAGGGTTACCCCTTCACTAATCAGCAACGTTGGAACCCATGAGGCAAATCCGTAAAACCCGACAGTCTGAAAGAGATTAAACACAATCAACATGATAGTGCGACGGCGATAAGGCGGCACCCATATTTCGGCGAAGTCCCCTTTGACGGTCTCCTCTCTAGGATGCCGGACGACCTCCGGAAGCGGTCCGGTTTCTTGCTCGACCTTCCGCTCGATCGTCTCCATCACCTGGTTAGCCTCTTGAGGACGCCCGTGATTCTCGTACCAGCGTGGCGTCTCCGGTAAGCCCAAGCGAACCCACCAGACAACGATAGATCCCAATGCGCCAATTAATACCACCCAGCGCCACCCTGCCCAAAGAAAGTGTGTGGGTACCAGAAGATATGCCAAAAGAGCCACCACCGGCACGGCCCAGAAGGTAATGAATTGACTAAAGGCGATATAGTGGCCGCGTCGACTGACGGGTGTCATCTCGCTTACATAAGCATCGATGATGACTAATTGCGCACCAACTCCAAACCCCGCACACAAACGGAAGATATCCACCCAGGCGACGGACGGAGAAATGGCCATCAATATCGTAAACACGGAGTAAATTAACATAGAGTACACATAGCCTTTGCGTCTTCCCACGCGATCGCTGACTCTTCCGAAAATTTGCGTGCCAAAAAACATCCCCAAAAACCCTGACCCGACAAAGTAGGCTAAGCCCGCCGTGCTCACGAATTTTGCCGCCACGAGTGCGGCGCCAACCGCACCCGCCATGAATAACTCATAGAACTCAAATAGCCCGCCCGTCGAGACCCGGGCCACTAAGCGCGTAAAATACTTCGATGGGGGTAAGCGGTCCATGCGCTCGGCAATGGACACCTCCGGATGGATTTCTGCTGCCATTTTTTCTTCACTCCTTATGTCTCACCAATTCCTAACCACGACGATCTCCGGCATTTACCGACTATCCAGCTATCCGTTCTGGTGGCTTCAATCCTTGCGCCACCACCGACAGGATGCGCTGCCGAACTTCACCGAGCCGTTCTCGATTGATCCCCGTATTGATGCCTTCCGCTTCAAAAAATTCCACCAAGCGCTCGGTATCCATATTTCCCGGGGCGTCGGGCGCGTAGGGGCACCCCCCTAATCCACCGAGCGCCGATTCGAATCGGCGCACGCCGACATCGAAGGCCATCGCGACATTGGCGAGACCCCAGCCGAAACGATCATGCAGGTGAAGTGCTAAGGGGATATCCTTACCGATAGCCTCTTGGATCGCGCGAATCCGTTCCTTGACTAACCGTGGAGTCGCCGTCCCAATGGTGTCGGCCAAGTTCAGTTGCTCCACCCCCATCTCACCATAGGCTTCCGCCATGTCCACCACGTTTTTAAGCGGAACTCGCCCTTCAAAAGGACAGTCGAAAGCCACGCTAATGGCTCCGTGTACAGCAATACCCCGTTGTTTGGCCGTGGAAGCCGCTACTTTAAGTATCTCGATTGTCTCCTCACGCGAGCGGTTTAGGTTGGAACGATTGTGGCTTTCACTGGCTGAGGCGACCAGCATGACCGAGCGAATGCCGGCAGCTGCCGCCCGTTCCACTCCCTTCACGTTCGGGGCCAGCGCGACAAAACGCTCCCGTAAGTTCGTCGGAAGCGCCTTCAGCAATTCCTCCCCATCAGCCAGCATCGGAATCCACTTGGGGTGAACAAAGGAGGTGACCTCAACATGACGAAGTCCAGCCGACACGATGCCCTCAACCAGCGCCGCCTTCTCGTCCAAGGGCACAAACCCGGTGGCATCTTGAAGCCCATCCCGGGGGGTCACATCCGTAATGATGACGTGCTCGTTATCCATCGTAAAAGCCCCTTTCCCGACCCGATCCTTCTGTGCTTGTTCATTGGTCACATCGCCCACTAACGCACCACACCGTGCTCGTGTAGCGACTGAATTTGCTCGCCCGTGTAACCGAGGACCTCTCTTAGGACGCTATCCGTATGTTGGCCTATCGTCCCACCCGCCCACCGGATTCGGCCAGTTCCATACCGAAGTTTGGGGACGACATCCAGCATACCCACCGGCACACCTGTATCGCTGGGAACCCTTTGAATCATCTCCCGAGCCTGAATTTGCGGATCTTCGGCAATGTCCTGGGCACTCATTACGGGCCCCGCAGGGACGCCCGCTTCGGCCAGGCGATCCACCAAGTCATCCATATCAAACGTCCGGGTCCAATCGGAAATCATGGAATCCAGCACGTCCACATGGGCCACGCGCGTTTCGTTTGTAGAAAAACGAGGATCGTCTACCATTTCTGGGCGCTTCATAAGAGCCGCCAATTTAGGAAATGTCCCCGGACTATTGGCGCCAATCGCGATCCATTGCCCGTCCCGGGTAGGATAAATATTACTCGGTGCCGACCGCGACAGGGTGTTTCCGCTGCGTTCTTGAATAATGCCTTGGTTGACGTATTCCGGAATCAGCCCCTCGGTGATACTTAACACCGACTCGGTTAGCGCCACATCCACATAGTCTCCCTTGTGCTCTAGATCTTCCGAACGTCGATGAAGCGCGGCCAAAATGCCGATCAGGGCGTGCAATGCCGCCAGTTCATCACCAATCGATATGCCCGTGCGAACGGGCGGTCGGTCGGGAAAACCGGTGATGTAGCGAAGCCCACCCATAGCCTCCGCGATGTTGCCAAACCCTGCCCGCTCTCGATAGGGGCCCGTTTGCCCGTAGCCGGATATGCTGGCGTAAATCAGTGACGGGTTTTCCTGACGCAACCGGTCATAGTCCAAGCCCCACTCTAAAAGCGTCCCCGGCCGAAAATTTTCGACCAGCACGTCGCACCGGCACGCTAAATCTCGCACGACGTCCCGGCCTTCGGCTTGATGAAGATCGATGGCAATGAGCCGCTTATTACGGGCCTGGCTCTGCCACCACCAAGAAGCTCCGGACGGACCGTTGCCCCAATGCCGAAGAGGATCGCCGCTGGGGGGCTCTACTTTCACCACATTGGCCCCAAAATCCGCTAATATTCGACCCACCGACGGAGCCGCCACAAGCTGGCCTAACTCTAATACCCGAAGTCCCTGTAACGCCATGTTAGCCACCCTCTGTCACCCCTAGCTGCCTTTGCTGACTCTGCCCCACGTGCTGTAACTGTTGCCCCACGCGGGCGGCTTCCTCGCGTAGCGCCGACGCCATTTCTTCTACCCTTGGGCGTGCAAACCGCATTTTTGGGCCCGACAGGCTCAACGCCGCCAGCACCACACCATCCGCGCCAAATAACGGGACACTCACGGATGCTAATATCGGATCTCGTTCTCCGACCGTCGTCAGCCACCCCGTTTCCCGAATGAGATCCCAGTCAGGTTCGGGTTGAAGAATCGGAACCCCTGACCAGGACGACGACTCAGCGATGACCGTCTGTCGCTCTTCCGGTGTGAGCCAGGCCAGTAAGATACGGCCCGCCGAGCCCACGTGAATCGGCATAGCCGCCCCGACATCAATATTGTGGCGCACGGATTCGGTTCCCTCGCGTCGGTCAAGACAGACCCGCGTCGCGCCCGATCGCACAAAGACGCTCGCCGTTTCGCCAAACCGCGCGACCATTTTTTCGAGCACCGGCCCACATGACTGGCGTATGTCAGAACCTCTTAGCGCTTTTGAGGCCCACCGGACTAGCCGGGGCCCGAGCTGATGCGTCGGCGTCAGCATGTGTTCGGAGACCATGGTTTGCAGAAGACGATTGACCGTGGTGCGGCGAATTCCGAGAGACCGAATGATTTCGGACGCACTTAAGGGAATCCCCTCGGATATCGCGTCCAAAATCTCAGCCATCTTTCCGATGACCGCAACACCCGTCTCATCTCGTGTCCGCATGGCGGTCACCTCTTCTGCATTGTGGTCACAATCATTATACATCAGTCTATTCTCACATCAATGGTATTATTAAATAAATCCGATAAAACGAACGCCTCCTCTACCGGAAGGTCTGATGCGGGGATGGGGGACTCTTCCAATCGTATACTGCGCTGCGCGGGATGACGGTCTCGAAGACACGGATCT
>JAKADW010000153.1 GCA_021820165.1 Bacillota bacterium | reverse complement strand
CTGGCCCGCCCCCTTCTCACTGGCTGGTAAGCCATCCTGCCGAGCATTCCGTGTCCTTGACGGTTATTGCCTCCACCTCGGCCCACGGACCGCGTTTAGACCACAGCGATTATGGGCATCTCGTGTTTCGGATTCCAGTCGGTAATACCGTCTTGGTGTTTTTCGGTAATCATGATGCGACTCATCGCCACTCATTAGCCTTAGTGGGACGTTCGGGGGATCCCGTGGGAGTCCCTAAGGCTCATCTTTATCGAGGCCTAGCCGCACCTCATCACGCGTATTTTAGGTTTGTAACCGCTCTAGTCGGTACCTATCGGCTGGCCAGCTTAGTGCCCGGCGATCAGGCCCGAGGTCTTTGGATCGGGCTTCAGGTCGTTCCTGCAAGAGGGGTACCGTCGGCAATACTCACCCACACCCATCGGTTCTAAACATTGATGGACGCATGGTTTCCCCACGAACGGTCCATTCTATAGGACAGCATGGGAGGTGACTCATATGGTACTGAAAGACTTCAAATTCTCTGGTTCATTCCCGAATTTCGTGGTAAAGGCAGTGCTTAGTGAAGACGACTCAGAAAACCAGGAATCATCGCAAGAACTTTCCATCGGTGCCTGGGGATATGTTTCGACGTTAACGGAAAAAGAACTTACATCCCTCATTCACCAAACCTATCAAGCCCACCAAGAACCAGAGCCCACCGAATCCATGAAAAAATTGATTGGGCACAAACTGTCATCGGGATCGAAGTCTGATAAATCCTCATCGAAGCCTTCGAACCCATAACAGAGGTCCATGTGAGAGGAGGCATCATCATGCTGGTAGTGGGCTCAAGCACCCCCCGCAAAGAAGCACAAGATAAAGTGACCGGACGCGCCAAGTACAATGATGATATCGCACTACCGGGGATCTCCTACGCGGCGATCAAACTGGGGGAACACGCACATGCCCGCATTGACCTGATTGATACCGAAGAGGCTCGTAAGATTCCGGGTGTCCAAGCCATTATCACGGGCGGAGATACCACGTTGTTGTGTGGTGAGGTCTTAGCGGATCGGCCTCCAATTGCCCGCGATATCGTGCGCTATTGGGGGGAACCGGTGGCGCTGGTTGTGGCTTCCAATGAACGGGCCGCCCGGCAGGCTGCCGCGGCCATTCGCGTCGTATACACCCCGCTCCCCATCGTAAATGGTGCCCAGGAGGCACTACTACCCCATGCGCCCTTAATTCACCCGAATTTGTCGCATTATATCATCGCGCAAAATCCCGTGTACCCAGAGGCGGGTACCAACATTGCCGATCGCGCGCGGGTCCGCAAAGGCGATATGAATCACGGCTGGGCCCAGGCCGGGGAGGTTGTAGTCGTCGACTGCCATCTCCCGCAAATCGATCATGCCGCCATGGAAACCCGATCTACGGTCCTCGAAATTTTGCCCGATGGGCGCGTCTTGGTACATTCGAGTAGTCAGGCACCGTTTGAAGTACAAAAAACGTTGGCCCAATATTTCCACTTGAATCAAGGCCAGGTGGTGGTCACGGCTCCTTTGGTGGGCGGCGCTTTTGGCGGCAAGGCAGCGATCCAGCTCGAGGTCTTGGCCTACCTGGCGTCAAAAGCCATTGGAGGGCGCGCCGTAAAGGTCGTCAACCCTCGTGAACAGGACATGGCGATGTCTCCGGTCGGAATGGGGCTCGACGCCCACATAAGACTCGGCGCCACGCGCGGTGGGGAACTGGTAGCGGCAGATATCACCTTCTTGATGGACATCGGGGCGTATACCGACTCCGCTCCCCGCGTGGCACGCGCCATTGCGGCCCAGTGCACGGGTCCTTACCATGTTCCCAACGTTACCTGTGATGTCCTCGTGGTGTACACCAACCATACCTACACCACCGCCTTTCGTGGGTTTGGCCACATGCCGATGACCTTTGCCATCGAACGGGCGGTCGACAAATTAGCCGAACAACTGGATATGGATCCCCTGGTCCTGCGGCGTCGCAATGCATTACGGCCCGGAGCCACCAGTCCCACCCAAGCCCGACTGACCGAGAGTAATCTCGGCAACCTTCCGGCCTGTATTGATCGTTTGCAAGAACTATTGCACTGGCAAGGTCCCCGTGCCGTCCCGGTCGGACCCGACACGGTTCGCACGCAAGGTGCTGCCGTCTTTTGGAAAACCTCATCGAGTCCCCCCAATGCCGTATCCGGGGCCATCGTCACCATGAATCAAGACGGCACCGTGAATCTCAGCACCGGCGCCGTAGAGTTTGGTCCCGGCACCAAGACCACGGCCGCCCAAATTTTGGCCGAACGGCTCCAAATGAACATTGATCGAATCTATGTCCACGTGGACGTCAACACCCAAACCGATCCCGAGCACTGGAAAACGGTGGCCAGTTTATCGACCTACATGGTGGGCCGGGCCGTGTCCGAAGCGGCAGAGGATCTCATCCAGCAGTTAAAAAATCTGGGTGCTATCGCATTGCGCTGTTCCCCAAGAGACTTGGTGGTAGCCAATGAAACCGTCTATTTACGTGATGATCCCTCGATTCTCGTCAAATTTTCCGATATTGCCCATGGGTTTAAGTTCAAAGAAGGAGACACCATCGGCGGACAACGCATTGGCCGCGGTAGTTTTGTCATCCGCCACTTAAACTTGCTAGACGAGCAGAGCGGAGAAGGCCGCCCCGGGCCCGGTTGGACAGTGGGGGCTCAAGGCGTAGAAATCGAATTCAATCGGCGCACCCGTCATTACCGGATTCTCAAGGCGGCCACCGTAATGGACGCCGGGCACGTGATGAACCCCAAAGGCGCACGCGGTGTGGTGATGGGTGGTATGAACCAAGGGCTCAGCTACGCATCTCGGGAATCGGTGCGCTACCGGGCCGACGGATCGTTTGCCAACCCCCAATTTCGGACCTATAAGACCATCCGAATCGGTGAAGAACCACGAGAATACCTCGTAGATTTCATTGAGACACCCCAAATCGACGCCCCGTACGGCGCTCGGCCGATTGGTGAACACGGGGTCCTAGCCATGCCCGCTGCGTTGGCTCAAGCGCTTTCCATTGCCGCCGGCGTGGCACTAGAAAGTCCTCCCTTTACACCTGAAGCCATTTGGCATGCACAAGGAGGCCATGAGTTCTGATGATCCCGTTCCCGCTGGTTTACTATTGTCCTGAAACCATAGAAGAGGCGACCCTACTCTACCGTCAGCTCCGAACCGACGGCATGCGTCCCTTGTACTACGGAGGCGGCACCGAAATCCTGACCCTAGCCCGGCTTAACCAAGTCGACGCCGGATCCCTTATTGACCTGAAGGGAATTCCCGAGATGACCCAAATCATTGCCAATGACGACACCATTGGATTCGGCGCCGGCCTTACCTTAATCCAAATCGCTCAAGATGACAGCTGGCCGCTCCTAACCGCCACGGTTGACCGGATTGCCGATCATACCAGTCGGTCGAAAATTACGCTAGGGGGCAATCTCGGCAGCACGCTCCCTTATCGAGAAGCTTGCCTGCCCTTTTTATTGGCCGACAGTTGGGTGGAAGTTGCCTCCCCGAACGGGGTGGAAAAACGCCCATTTACGGCCGTGTTCGAGGGTCAACTGAGTTTAGCACCGGGTGAGTTTCTGCTACGGTTGTGGGTAAACCGAGATGAGACACACCACCTTTTCGCCAGTTGGAAAATGACCCGATTTGATTGGATTGACTATCCCTTGGTGACCGTAGCCGCTATTCGTGAGGGTCCGCACACCAAAATGGCGCTGACCGGATACGGCAAGGCTCCGATGCGTCTGAAGACACTGGATCCCATTTTTAGCAACTCGAGTCAAACCGCCGGAGAACGGGCACGGATCGCCGTGGCCCAATTGGCCGCCGCCGGCATCGATGACCTTCACGGCTCGGCGGCCTATCGGCAATTCGTGTTACAGAACACCCTAACCGACATCATCCAGCAATTGGAGGAATCTTCTGATGCGCGCCCTAACCCAAACTAGCGAGATGACTTTGAATGTAAACGGCGAATTCCGTACCGTCGTAATCGAACCCGGAGCCCTCTTGCTTTATACGCTGCGCAATGGGCTTGGGCTCACCGGAGCTAAACCGGGCTGTGAAAATGGGGACTGTGGGGCCTGCACCGTGATGGTCGGCGCCAACCCCATTAAGTCCTGCATGATGCTGACGGCGGAAGCCCAGGACCAAGTTATCACGACCATCGAAGGGCTCCACGAGGATCCCTTGCAAAAGGCATTCTTGTCAGAGTGGGCATTTCAGTGCGGGTATTGTACCTCGGGATTTTTGATGAATGCCAAGGCGCTTAGTGTCAACTTTCCGGATGCAGATTCGAGTCGAATCACCGAATGGTTGCGATCCAACATTTGTCGCTGCACCGGATACCAAGAAATCCGCGACGCGGTCGCCAATGCCCTAGCCGAAAGCTCTCAACTCCACTAGAGGATAAAACGGTGGCACCGGATCCATACTGTAATTACTTCGTAGCTCAGGAGGATGGACGTGAAACGTGAATCCCGCTCGCATCTAACCCCGCGTAAAGATCCCCCCCCCATACCCCATCCCCCACGAACCCCGGGGTTTAAGGCCGCATTCCACATTAAAATCTCTACCCAACTGCCCTGGCGCAAGGCGATTGGCGCCGCCGTGGCCACCGGTATCGTCATGACCCTGGGACTCATTTGGGGGCACCTGGTATGGGGCGTATGGGCGTTCATGGGAGCCTTTACCTCGATTTATGTCACCCCCATCCCCTATCCCCAGAGAGCCCGGCGCCTCCTCGGTGTAGCCATTGGACTGGCCTTGGCCTTCGCGGCTGGTTCGCTGACATCCGGATCGTGGTGGCTCTTGGCCGTTGCCCTAGGCCTGGTTGGCGCTATTTCCACATTCTTAGCCGGTGTGTTTAAACTGCCTCCACCGGGCGGATTCATGTTTGTGTTAATTGCCTGTATTGCGGCAGCCCTTCCCGTAGATCCGAAAGCCACTTCGCTCCGTGTCACCTTTGTGTTACTAGGGGGAGCGATCGCTTGGCTAGTCGGCATGGTGGGGTGGCCGATCCATCCGCATCGACCGGAAACGTTGGCCTTGGCGTCTGCTTATCGTTCCATTGCTCACTACCTTAAGAATATTGGCACACCCCAGAACGTAGCCACGCAGCACGCGGCGGCATTGGCGCTCGAGGCGGCCGAAGACAGCGTGCTCCAAGGCAACCACCAATTTCAAAAGCGTTCACAAAGTTATCGGCTGTTGCAGCTATCGCATCAAGCGCAAGAATTGTTCCGGGCTGGTGTGGCCTTATCTTCGGAGGTTACCGAGCCCCTAGATTCCCATTGGGCTCAGATCGTCAACACTTTTGCCGATCGTATCCAGCATTTTACCACGACAAAGCCTCTGCCTCCGATTGAGGAGTCCAAAGAATCCAGTCCGGTGTGGTCTCGATTTCATCGCACCGTGATCCGCACGCGAGACGTCTTAGAAGAACGTCCCCATTCTGTCGAAGAGACCTCTCTCCTGGAATTGCCGGGGGTCTGGAGTAAAATTCGCCAGGGATTAAACCACCAGTCCATCATTCTACCTTCGGTGTGGAGGATTGGCGTAGCCTTAACCGTGGCCACCCTAATCTCGCGGGCTATTGGCAATGCGCACCCTTATTGGGTCCCCTTGACCGTAGCCGCCGTGTTGCAAGGGACATCGGCTGCGGTCATGGCA
>JAKADW010000152.1 GCA_021820165.1 Bacillota bacterium | reverse complement strand
GGAGGTTGCCCGGAGGGTATGAAGATCACCTGATCGAGATTGAAAGCGTCCCGAGCCGCTTCCGCTGCGACCAGGTGCCCGTAATGAATTGGATTGAACGTGCCTCCCATAAGCCCTATGGCTCGACGCCCTTTAACCATTGTGACCCCAATTCGACGCCCTTTGGGGCAATTCCTCTATTTTTCCAATCTTATGCCTCATCTTCTTCCTCGGCGGTCAAATCATCGTTCCGGAAGAACAGGAGACCTTCCCCGACCCAAACGGACGTGTTGTTGGGCACATGGGCGCGACGGAGCGCCTGAACCACGCCACGGCGGCGGAGATATTCCACGAAGTAGTTTTCCGCGTTAGCATTGCCCCAAAGGGTCATCCGCGCTCGCTGCTCCACATCGCCGACGATACGCACCGCATCCTTCCCCTCCGGAATTACCCGAAACCCGCGAACCGCAACCACCGCCGCCGGTTCCCGCCTGACGGGCTCTGGGGCCGGGTGGACGTCCAAAAGGCGACGAACCCGCCACATCAAATCCGACACCCCGTCACCGGTCACGGCGGAAATCGCATAGATGGGCTCGGGCGCCAAGGCTTCGCGGAATTTTTCCAACATCGCGGCGCTCCCCGGCACGTCGAGCTTGGTCGCCACCAATAGCGTCGGTTTCCCTGCCAATTCCGGCGAAAAGGAAGCCAATTCGTTCAAAATGATATGGTAATCATCCACGGGGTCACGCCCTGTTTCAGGGCTCATGTCGACGAGGTGGAGCAAAATACGGGTGCGTTTGAGGTGGCGAAGGAAGGTGTCCCCTAACCCCAGCCCGGTATGAGCGCCCTCGATGAGTCCCGGAACATCGGCGACGACGAACGGGTCCCCATAGTCCCCCACCACCCCTAAATTGGGCACTAGCGTCGTGAACGGGTAGTCGGCAATCTTTGGCCGAGCCGCCGAGACCACGCTAATGAGCGTGCTCTTGCCGGCGTTGGGGAAACCCACCAGGCCCACGTCAGCTAGTAAGTTGAGGTCAAGTCGCACGGAAAACGCCTCGCCCGGTTCCCCACGTTCGGCAACTTTGGGGGCCCGGTGAGTCGAGCTCACAAAATGGGTATTCCCCTTGCCGCCGCGACCCCCTTGAGCAATGATGGCCGAGTCACCAGGATAGAGCAAATCAGCCAATACTTCACCGTTTTCGCGCGTCACCAGCGTGCCGGGGGGCACCTTCACGGTCAGGTCCTCGCCATCTTTGCCATGACGCCGGTTGTTGCCGCCCGCTTCTCCGTCTTGAGCGCGAAAGCTTCGGTGGTGGCGAAAGTCCATCAGCGTGTTGAGCCCCGGATCCACCACAAAGATAATGTCCCCGCCACGACCGCCATCGCCTCCCGCGGGACCGCCGTTGGGCACATATTTTTCACGTCGAAAGGCTACTGATCCATTCCCGCCCCGACCGGCCTCTACATAAATGGTCACTTCATCGACAAACATGATAACCCCTCGCTCTACAAATGGGTCGACGTACCCGGGCGTATAGTCCTCCGCCCCGCTCGCCATTCGGTGACCGCGCCATCGGCGGTCACCACCCAGCTCTTCCCCGGCGGCATTTCCGCTCCCGCCACCAGAATCCGAAACCGCTCTCCCGAAAAGTCCACCTTCATGGTGGTTTCCGCGATGCGCATAGCTTCTCTCAATCGACGCTCAAGAATCCATGCCATCCGATAGGTGGGTACCATCGTGTCTAACCCTGCCCAATGCAACATGACGCCCCGTTCCTCGCCCCGGGCATCCCAGCGCAGAAACAAATAGCTCCAGTGGCTTGGCTTGCCCCGAAACCAGAGCGATTGCGACGCCTCCTGGGCCATGAGTCCCGCCAATGCCTCTTCAGCCTTCTCTTTGGCGCCCAATTGCAACCATCCGGTCACCAACTGCAGTTGGTTGGCGAGCCGGTGGCGGCGCTGACGAATAATATAGAGCGCCTCCCGCCGATGGCGGAAGGCTGTCCATTCTAACACGTAGAGGGCTATCACCAGCAACGCGAAAAGACGCCAAGGGCGGTGCAACGTGTAGTCGACCGCCCCCAGCGCCAACAGAACCACAATCCGACCTACCAGAGCTTTCACCGTCGAAACCGAATGCTACTGAGCCTCGGTTACAGGAACGACATCAATCACCCGACGGGTATGGCTCTTGTCGTGAAACTCGACCCGACCATCCACCTTCGCATATAACGTGTAGTCACGACCCATGCCGACATTCTGACCGGCATGGAACTGGGTGCCACGTTGACGAATAATGATGGATCCGGCGCTCACCACTTGACCTTGGTGGCGCTTGACCCCCAACATTTTAGGATTGGAATCACGCCCGTTACGGGAGCTACCGCCACCCTTTTTGTGTGCAAATAATTGTAACCGCATCCGAAGCCCTCCTTCGTCAATCGTTCATCAAAATTTCTTGATACCGAACCGCCTGGGGTTCCGAGGCTGATAAGTCCTTGAGCCCCGCGACGATGGTTTCCACCACCGCCTGCGAATCGGACGGCATGGGCGACCGAAAAGAAAAATTGGCGTCGCCAGCATCCACACGGCCTTGATAAGGCTCTTTCAGGATTTGTGTCAGCCCCAGCGCGAGCGTCTCCACCAAGGCGCTCACGGCAGCGCACACAATATCCTCACCATAGTCCCCTTGATCAGCGTGGCCGGTAATGCGTAGTGCCAGCGGTTGACCCGCCGCATTTCGGGTCAGGTCAACCCGAATCATTAGAGCTCGATGCGGTCGATCCGGACCCGGGTGTGGGATTGACGGTGTCCCTGGCGCCGACGATAGTTGCTCTTGGGCTTATACTTAAACACCAAGATCTTTTTACCGCGCTCCTGACCGAGCACCGTGGCTACCGCCTTAGCTCCAGACACATACGGCGTACCCACCTTAGGCTCGCCTTCGTCCCCGACCACCATCAAAAGGTTCTGAAAGGATAGCTCCTCACCGGGTTCACCCGGGAGCTTTTCAACAACTAAAATCTGACCGGGTTCAACACGATATTGCTTGCCCCCGGTTTCAATCACTGCATACACAAGAAAGTCCTCCTCATCCTGAGGTACCGTTATTCCAATGCATGCTATCACATTCGCCGTTTGATGTCAACTTGCGGAGTGTCACGGATCGGCTCGGCGACCCGATTCCGTGGGGACGCGAAGGATGGTGTAGACCAGACGCACCAGCCATTCCAGTCGCCTTCTTATGCCCAGCACGATAAAGCCCGAGACCACGCCCACTAGTGCCCCAAACAACACGTCCGTAGGCCAATGGACACCAACAAAGACACGGGCCCATGCCACCGCCAAGGCCAAAATCAATGCCCAGATCCCGTCGCCCAGGCCCGCGTATAAAAGTCCGATGGCAAACCCAAAGCTGCCCGCGGCATGGTCGCTAGGGAACGAGCTATCGGGTTTATGACTCACTAATTGATGAACTAAATGCGGTTCCAACACAAACGGCCGAGGTCGGAATGGCGCCACATGGGAAATGATGACGTTTAAGACCAAGGCCAAAACACCCGCGACGACGGAATAGACGACCGCACGACGCGCCCGAGTTCGGCGATAGGGGGGCCAAAACCACATGATGATGAAAACCAGCGCCCAAATCTCCGGCGCATATTTGGCCAGCACGACGCCGAAGAGATCTAAAACCCCGTTATGGCCGGCCGGCGCATTAATCCAGTGCTCAAGATGAAAGTCAAAACTATTGACACGCGGATGCAGCAAAAGATTCCCTCCATAGTGTGATGCATAGTCGCTTCTTTGTTAGACGTCCTAAGAAATGTTACCGCGCGAGAGCCGCCACCACAAGTTCGAGGCGAAATTGCCCGGATATCGCCTCGGGCAATTGGGGAGTTGCCCCACTTCCTAGGCGCTCTCGGGAGCCATTCGCTAACTTCTCCTTCCTCCGCAATGTCGTATCTCTCTAAAAAGGCGGTCCTGTTTCGCCCATCGGGAGGAATGCGATATGATGTTCGATGGCTCATAATTGATAGGAGGCTACTGGCGCATGAATGACGGCACCGTCCAACATACCGATTTGCGTCCCATCTCTGACATAGCCCAAAAACTCGGGCTCGCTCCCTCGGACATCGTCCAGTTAGGGCCATGGAAAGCGAAAATTCCTCTCGACATCATTTACCAGCACCCTCGGAAAGCCCGCACCGTCCTCATGACCTCAATTAATCCCACGCCGCCCGGCGAAGGCAAGACCACCATGTCTATTGGGCTCGCCGACGCCATGAGGCGTCGGGGAGTGAAGGCAACGGCCGTGCTGCGGGAACCGTCGTTAGGCCCCACCTTCGGAATGAAGGGCGGCGCCACCGGGGGCGGTCAAGCCCAAATCGAACCCGCCCGCGACATCAACCTTCACTTCACCGGCGACTTTCACGCCATTACGGCCGCTCATAACCTTTTGGCCGCCCTCGTGGACAACGAACTATACCACGGTACCCGATTAAGCGGCGTGAAACCGGGCAACGTGACCTTAAAGCGTGTGCTTGATGTCAACGACCGCTCCCTCCGTCATATTGTCATTGGCCTTGGGGGGCCCGGACAGGGCGTGGTAAGGGAAACCGGCTTTGACATCACAGCCGCTTCGGAAGTGATGGCGATCTTAACCTTGTCCAAAGATCTGGCCGAACTGCGCGAGCGATTGTCCCGCATGATTATCGCTCGAAGCGGCAGCGGGTTCGTGTCGGTCGCGGAGTTAGGAGCGGAAGATGCTCTCACCACCCTCTTAACGGACGCCATCATGCCTAACCTTGTTCAGACCCGTGAACATACCCCCGCTATCGTTCACGGTGGGCCTTTCGCCAACATCGCCCATGGTTGCAACAGCATCATCGCCACCGAAGCGGGACTTCGGTTCTCAGACGTGGTGATTACCGAGGCCGGATTTGGCGCCGACATGGGTGCCGAAAAGTTTTTGGATATCAAAGCCCCGACCGCGGACCTCAATCCCGACGTAGCCGTGGTCGTAGTGACGCTTCGTGCCCTCCGATATCATGGCGGCCAAGCCTTAAAAGACACCGACAAGCCGGACCAAGCGGCACTGGAACGAGGATGCGAAAACCTCGAAAAGCATCTAGCCAACCTTAAAAGCTATGGACTCCCCGTGGTGGTCGGCATCAACCGCTTTGAGAGCGACAGCGACACGGAGATTCAGTGGCTCATCAACCACTTGGCCCAACAGGACGTCCCGGCCGCACCGGCGACAGTCTTCCGGGAAGGCGGAGCTGGCGGTGAGGAACTGGCGCGCGTGGTTGAAGGGGTGTTGGAGCAAAAGACCGCCCAGTACCGGCCTCTTTATACCCCCGACATGCCGGTGGTAAATAAAATCCGAACCATCGCAGAACAGATTTACGGAGCGGCGCGGGTTGACTTCGGGCCTCAGGCCAGAACGGCCCTTAAGCGCATTGAACGCTGGGGGCTGAACGACCTCGGAGTCTGTATCGCGAAGACCCAATACTCGCTCAGCGACGACCCGTCGCGCCTCGGCCGGCCGCGCGACTTCACCTTGAACATCCGCGACATTGAGATTTCCCGCGGAGCCGGGTATGTCGTGCCGTTGGCAGGTTCAATGATCCGTATGCCAGGTCTCCCAAAGGATCCGGCGGCATTTAAAATGACGCCGGCTGACAACTAAAGACGTACAGGGCAAAGGCCCCGGACCTCCCCCGGGGCCTTTCTTCCATTCGA
>JAKADW010000151.1 GCA_021820165.1 Bacillota bacterium | reverse complement strand
GCTGAGCCATGGAAACGTGAAGTGTCCCAGTCGATTAATCCCAATAACCAGGGAAAATGGAAAAGGACGCTGAGCCCATCTGAGGTTGCTCTTTTTACGCGCGTGTGCGGGAAATATCTCAAGGCTTGGGGTTACGAAGTTCCGGCACCGGAAGGGGCTCCCGGACCGATGGTTCGGGATTTGGAGTGGCGTTCGGTTGTCTGGTGGGTGCGAACCAATTGGCGTGTGAAACATGGGCGAGACCCGTGGCTAGGGAGACCCATGGGATGGACGGCGGGAGAGTAAACGACTATCAATTTCAATGGGACCCCAACACGCGGGGACCGGCCCGCTCATCTGCGGCGTGTGTGGGGTCGCCATTTTCCACGAATTGGGTCTAGGTAATCTGGACACTGACTCCGTTTTTCATCACCAGCGCCATGGGCTCCGTGAGCGACCGAATATCATGAATCGGGTTCGATTTTGAGATCACTACATCCGCACGCTTTCCCACCGTCAGCGTTCCTACTTGTTCTTCCCATCCAAGACAGGCGGCGGCGCTCTGGGTGCTGGCGACGATGGCTTCCATGGGACTCATTCCGATGACGGTTAGCCAATACAGTTCTTCCAGGTTGGTTCCGTGCGGGCCTACACCACTGTCGGTGCCCATCGCAATTTTCACTCCCGCCCGATAGGCACGAGCGATGCTTTCTTGGTGGGCTTCGATGACCCTTTTGCTCTTTTCCACGGCGTAGGAAGGGACTCTATGGCCGGATTCGGCGGCGCGGATGACGGACAGGGGGGCAACCAAGGTGGGAACCAGATAGGTGCCATGTTGGAGCATTAAATCTATCGCTTCCTCATCGAGGTAGATTCCATGCTCGATGGAGTGAAAGCCCGCCCGAACGGCATTTTTGATGCCTTGGGCAGCCTGGGCGTGCGCCATCGCCCGAATTCCCCCGTGCATTGCCGCTTCGTCAACCATGGTTTGGAGTTCCGCTAAGGTAAAATGCGCGTCCTCGGGGTTATCAGTCGGGCTGAGGACGCCACCCGATGTGGCAACCTTGATAATTTCTGCGCCAGCGCGAATGACTTCGCGCACTTTTTTTCGCACCTCGTCGATACCGTCACAAACCCCGCTGACCGCTAGGGGATTTTCGAGCGGACGGCCCAGATAGGGAGAATAGTCATCGCCGTGACCCCCGGTAATGGACAACATGGCGACGGCGATTTGAGTTCGTGGTCCGGCGATAAGGCCTTCGTTGATGGCCCGCTGAACCCCGCGATCCGCACCGCCGGCATCGCGTACCGACGTAACCCCGGCCCGAAGCGTGGCGGCCGCATAGCGGGCGGTGCGCAGAACGTGATAGGTGTAAGGGGTAGAATAGGGGTCCTGATCGTCGAACGATTGAAAGGTAAGATGCACGTGGCAATCGATGAAGCCAGGAAGGATGGCGCCCCCATTGGCGTCGATGCGTTTGAGAGAGGGTGAATCGGGGATCGGGACAGCGGATCGCGGGCCCACGGCGCGGATGGTGTCGTCTTCAATCAGCATGGCCGCATCGACGATCGGATCGGCGCCGGTTCCATCGATAAGCGCACCATTGTAGATGTAGGTAAAGGACATGTCGTATCTCCTTTTGCAAGATGATTCATGGTCTTCTCCTTCGACGGTCAAGAGTCCTTCTCTGGTCTTAAGGGAAATGGTATAGTCCAGAGGAAATTATTTCGGAAGAGGGACAACATGATCGCACGCTGGAGCCGTTTTGTAGTGCGCTACCGTTGGGTGGTGATCATTATCTGGGGGGTACTAGTCTTAGCTACGATTCCCCTGGCGACGCAAGTCACCAAGCATCTGACCACCAACGGATTTGACCGAAAAAATAGCCAAGTGGCCTGGGCAACCCAGGCGTTGAACCAGATTCATCCCCCGCCAAGTGCCAAGCCACTGTTGATTGAAGGGTTGAGCCAAGAAGAGGCCCGCTCAATCGGGTCGACCTACCCTCTCTCTCAGCAGGATTTTCACCGGCTTGGCGCAAAAGAGCAATTATTCCTCCCGCCCCCAACGCTGACGGCTTCTGAGGGAAGAGGTTATGAGACCCAGTTGGGCCATCGGGCGGGCGTCACCGTGACGGAAGTGGGTCAGCTAGCCGTTGGCCGGAAGGTCACTCACGACGTCTCCAAGACCATCACCCAAAGCGGACTGGTAGCGTTACCGGCGCTGGCCGTGCTCCTCTTAATGGTGTTTGGCTCGGTGGCGTCTATTACGCTTCCATTCATTATTGCCTTGGCCGGTTCGGAATTGGCGTTGGCTTCGATTGCGGTGATTTCCCGACACATGACGCTTTCTGTGTTTTTGACTGATATTGTCAGCTTTTTGGCGCTCGGGGTGGGGATCGACTATGCGCTTTTTATTAGTACTCGTTTTCGCCAAAACATTGATGAAGGCAAGAGCATTGTCGACGCGGTGGCAGACAGCATGTCCCATGCCGGTCGCTCAGTCCTCTATTCCGGCATCGCCGTAGGCCTGGCGGTGGCGACTCTCGTACTAGGAAACAATGCCTATTGGCGGGGATTGGCCATGGGTGGTGCGGTGGCGTTATTTGCGGTCCTATTAGCGACCCACAGTCTTTTGCCGGCCATTATGGGGGTCTTTGGGCGGCACTTAAATTGGGGCCGGATACGCCGTCCCGACTTTCATCTCTGGTCGTGGCTCTCCCGGTTTGTGGCCTTCAAACCTCTTTGGGCCTTACTGGTCGGATTGGTCATTTTGGTGCCGCTGGCAACGCTTGCTCCTTCGATTCAGATGGCCACCCCGGCTAACTTGGCCACCATGCTGCCGCGCTCCAGTCCGCTTCGAAAGGCGGTAGCCGAGCAACAACGGGTCCAAGGGGCGGGGAGCATTGCTCCTATCGCGGTGATGGTCCGCTTGCCCAGTACCACTCGAGAGTCAGGGTCGTGGGTGGCGATTGACCGGCTCACCCGACACTTGATGTCCCTCAGCGACGTGAAGGCGGTGTCCTCGGCCACCCGTTTAGGGGTGCCACCGCGCCAGCTCGCGCACGTTGTGGCTAATCCAAGTTTGGCGCCAAAGACGCTCGCTACCGCACTTCGAAGCTTCATTGCCCCTCAGAATCCTCATTTGGTGGCCGTGTATGTGACGGCGAAATCGGGGCCCAATGATTCGCGTACGAGTTCTCTGGTGGGGCGCATCGACGGTCATTTGGGGTCATGGCTTCCGGCTCGTTCCCGGGCCTATGCGGGTGGGCTTGTGCCGGTACTGCGCGACTTTAATACGCGAACGGCCGAGCGTTTGCCATGGATCGTGGGAGCCGCTCTAGTGGTGGCCCTGGTTGTCCTCACGGCGGCCACCGGTTCCCTCCTGCAGGCGCTTCTTGGGGTGGTGTTTGATGGGGTGGTGGCCCTGGCCACAGCGGGATTTTTGGTCCTGGTATCTCAGCATCAATGGTTCGGCTTTCAAAATCAGCCCCTGGATTCATCGATTACGCCCTTGATTTTTGTGTTGCTGTTTGGGCTCTCAATGGACTACGAGGTTATCTTGCTCCACCGCATTCAAGAAAGAGTGACGGGTGGGGTGTCCATGCGCGAGGGTATTCAACAGGGTGTGGCGACAACGGGGGCGATGATTACGGGTGCCGGTATGATTATGGTGGTGGTGTTCCTGGCGCTCCTCATTAGCCCGCTAGAGATTATGAAGACCCTCGGGATCGGGCTTTCTTTCGCTGTCTTGGCCGATACCTGGGTGGTGCGCTCGTTGCTTGTGCCGAGTGCCACCGCGCTCTTGAATCGCTATGGTTTTTGGCCCTGGCGGGGGCGCACCGTTGGCTAAATCATGATGTGATATATTTTGGACAGGGGTTCGAACATGGAAATTTCCTGAATGAACTCGATCGAAGAAGGTCGTGTGGAAGCCCGACGGCGGCGTCAGATCTTGATGTTAGATTTGGTGAAGAAACCCGGCTGAGGCGGCTGTGCGGCAATGGATACCGTGACGTACCCTGATCCTCGGGTCATTGAGGTTATACGAGAACAGTTTGTACCCGTTCGAATCAATACGGCGGAGCCGGACGAACCGGTCAAACACTTGATGCGGGAGCAACGGATGGCCTGGACGCCCCGAAACCGGGGCCGTCCGTGGTTTCGTCTCTCGGGACACGTCGTATAGATTGATGCCACAATACCGGTACATAGCACCACCGTGACAAAACCTGACGAATGGAGCGTCATGATGGAACCACACGAAAAGACAAGCGAGTGGGATAGCCTTTTGGTGCGCTATCAAATGGTGCGCCAAAAAACCGAAGAGTTGGTGGCTCCGCTGGTCATCGAGGATTACGGGGTTCAGACGATGGCGGACGTCAGTCCGCCGAAATGGCACTTGTCCCATACCACCTGGTTTTTTGAAACCTTCGTGCTGGCACCGACTGGCGTGCCTCAATTTCACCCGCACTACCGCTACCTATTTAACTCATATTATGAGACGGTAGGCCAGTTTTGGCCACGAAACCAGCGGGGATGGTTGTCCCGGCCTACGGTGGCGGAAGTTTTCGTGTACCGCCACGCCGTGGATGAACGTATCGAGAAGATGCTAAGAGGGCTCTCCAGTGAGGACTTCCGGGACATTCTACCCACCGTAGTTCTAGGACTGAATCATGAACAACAGCATCAGGAGCTTTTGCTGACCGATATTCTTTATAATTTTAGTGTGAATCCTTTGAAGCCCTTATATCGTGAGACACGGTTGGGTGACAAATCTCCTCCGCCTGAAGCCCAATGGATTTCCTTTGCTGGAGGACTTCAGCCAATCGGGTACGACGGCCGGGGCTTTTGTTTCGATAATGAAACCCCACGCCACCAGGAATGGCTTGACCCCTATCAACTGCAAGATCGGTTGGTCACCAACGAGGAATTTCTTGCGTTCATGACGGACGGTGGATACGAAAACCCGGCACTTTGGCTGTCGGCCGGGTGGCAGATGGTACAAGAATTCGGGTGGAAAGCGCCGCTCTATTGGTCCTTTGAGGACGGTGAGTGGTGTGAGTTTAGCTTAGGCGGAATGAGGCCGATATCGTGGAACGGGCCGGTCCAGCACGTGAGCTACTTCGAAGCCGATGCATATGCACGATGGGCCGGAGCGCGGCTCCCGCGGGAGTCGGAATGGGAAGTGGCAGCCGGTTCGGTGAGTGTGGACGAGGGGACGTTTCTCGACAGTAGGCGGCTTACGCCCAACGCCGTTAAAGGGGCGACCGACGGCAGACTGCGACAGATGTTTGGGGAGTTGTGGCAGTGGACGCAAAGTAGCTATTCTCCCTACCCCGGATACTATCCGACATCCGGGGCCTTGGGCGAGTATAACGGTAAGTTTATGTCCGGGCAACAGGTTTTAAGAGGGGGTTCATGCGTCACCCCCGCCGACCATATCCGGCCTACGTATCGAAATTTCTTTCCGCCTAACGCGCGCTGGCAGTTCTCTGGAATCCGTTTAGCGAGGGATGCACATGATTGACCCTCAGCAGGCGATGAGCCTTTGTCGAGAGGTTCTTGAAGATCTACAGGAGCGGCCTCCCCGGTTGAATCCCAAATGGTTCTATGACGATCGGGGATCAACGCTATTCGATGCCATCACGCGCCAGCCCGAATATTACCCGACGCGGACGGAAGAGGCGATGATATCCCAGCAAGGTGAAGATATCGGACGGTGGGTGGGGCCGGGGGCCCAACTGGTAGAGTTGGGGGCCGGGAATGGGGA
>JAKADW010000150.1 GCA_021820165.1 Bacillota bacterium | reverse complement strand
TGGGGCAGTAAGGCGGTGCTCCGCCGCCACATCCAAGAGGGTCGGGCGCTCCCCGACTTCGTTGAGGATGTGAAATTGGAAGCCTATTTATTGGACACGGAGCGGCGCGACTACAGCATTCCGCTCTTGCTGCAGGAAGCGGGAATCCGAGCGCCGGAACAAAGAAGCGGGGAGTACGCGGCAGCCGTGACCATGTTGGCGGAGCGGTTAGGCGAATCACTTCAGGTGCATGGGCTGGAACCGGTCTATCGGCAATTGGAGTTGCCATTGACACGGGTCCTGGCCGGCATGGAGGCGGTGGGGGTGGCCGTCGATCGGGAGCGCCTGTATGGTCTTGGCGAGGAATTGAAGGCGTCGATTGCGGAAACCGAGGCCGAAATCTACCGGCTTTCCGGGGCAACCTTCAATATTAATTCTCAGCGCCAGTTGGGCGAAGTCTTGTTTAACAAGCTGGGTTTGCCAGCCGTGAAGCGAACCAAAACAGGAATTTCCACCGACGCCGAGACCTTGGAAACGTTGCTTCCCTTGCATCCGGTAATCGAGCAAATTCTCACCTATCGGCAGTTGGTGAAGATTGAAAGCACCTATGTGGAAGGGCTCTTGCCGCTAATAGGCGATGATGGCCGCATTCATACCACCTTTCATCAGACGGTGACGGCGACGGGGCGACTGTCATCGAGTGACCCGAACTTGCAGAACATTCCCGTGCGCCTGCCGCTCGGTCGGCGGGTACGTAGTGTGTTTGTCGCCAGCCCCGGACGGACATTGTTGGCGGCCGACTATTCGCAGATTGAACTCCGGGTGCTGGCCCATTTGGCGTCCGATGAGAATCTTATTCAGGCGTTTCAGGAAGGGGAAGACATTCACCGCCGAACGGCCTCCGAAATTTTCAATATCCCGGTGGATCAGGTGGACAGCACTTGGCGTAGTCGGGCCAAAGCCGTAAACTTTGGCATTATTTACGGCATTTCCGACTTTGGCCTGTCCCGCGACACGGGGGTGAGCCGGAGCGAGGCGAAAGATTATATCGACCGTTACTATGCTCGTTATCCTCGGCTCAAGGAATACTTCGAGAGCGTGCTCGAAGGAGCCCGACAGGATGGATTTGTGACAACCATCATGGGTCGTCGCCGGCTTTTGCCGGAAATCCGAACCAAAAATCGAGTGCGACGACAGTACGCAGAACGGACGGCGATGAACACCGCGATTCAGGGCAGTGCGGCCGATCTTATTAAAAAGGCCATGTTGGTCATCGACCAGCATATGCGAGAGGGGGACTATGCCAGCGACATGATTTTGCAGGTGCACGACGAACTCATTTGGGACGCGGACACCAAAGAGCTAAAGTCGCTGGCGACGCTGGCCCGGCGCGATATGATGGAAGCCATGACGCTTCGGGTGCCCTTGGTCGTGGAGTTAAAGTACGGGAGCAACTGGGATGCCATGGAGAAGTGGTCGGGGGATGACCTCGATGCCTGAATTGCCGGAAGTGGAAACGATTCGCTCCTATCTCGACCAGGTGCTGAGCGGCCAGCCGATTTTGGCGGTGCCGCACATTGATGAGCGGATGGTCAAGCGTTCTCAAAAGGACGCTGAAGGCATTCGGGCGGCTCTCATCGGTCGTCACTTTGAGCGGGTGTCACGACGCGGCAAATTCCTCTTCTTGGCGTTAGCCGAAGGGGGGGCGCTCTTGGTGCATTTGGGAATGAGTGGACGCTTGGTGACGGAACCGGAAGGCGCCCCGGTTCGTCCGCATACCCACTTAGTGATTGGCTATCCGGGAGGGGAATTGCGTCTATCCGACCCGCGCCGATTTGGACGGATCGCCTGGGCCGACCCCGCCCTGGATCTTAACCTCGGCATTGAGCCGCTATCTCGGGCCTTTTCCGGCAGTCGTCTGGGCCGAGCCTTGAAGGGGCGGCGGGTGGCGATAAAGAGTGCGCTTCTCAATCAGAATCTGGTGGCGGGCCTAGGCAACATCTATGCCGATGAAGCGCTTTTTTACGCGCGGATTCATCCCGAGCGGCCGGCCGGTTCATTGACCGGGAACGAACTCCGGCTCTTAGCCCGCGGCATTCGTCTGGTGTTGCGGCGCTCCATCGCTCATCGCGGCACGTCGTTTTCGGACTATGTGGATGCGCTCGGACATCCGGGAGACAATCAAGGGTATCTTCGGGTCTATGGACGCGAGGGAAAACCGTGCGTTCGCTGTCACGCGGCGATTCAGCGTCGGGTGCTTTCGGGCCGATCCAGTCATTATTGCCCCGAGTGCCAACGCCTTGCCGAATCTGTTCATGAAGGAGAACGTCATGCAGAAATTTAGCTTACTGTTGGAATCTGAGGAGAAGGCTCGCGAGGTCATGGATTTGTTATGGAACACCTGGGGTGTGCGGGGTGAAATGGAACTGTTGCCGATGGACGGACAGTATAAGTTAGACGTGGTGTCGGAAAAGGACCTGGCGGCGCAGCAAATGGAAAAACTCCCAGGGAAGCGGGTTTAAATGCGGCGCTGGTGGCCCTGGCTCTTGCTGGTGCTGGCCCTGGTGCCGGCACTACTCATTTCGAAGCCGAAAGCCCCGCCTATTGTCACTCCGCCGAGTCGGGTGAGCGAGGCGATTTTGGCTAACCCTAGGACCCTCGATCCGGCATTGGCCGACAATCCCAATGAGTGGGCGGTCGATATGAATGTGTTCGATACCTTGTATCGGCTGACGCCAGGCGGCCAGGTGGTGGGCGACCTGGTGTCTCATCAAAGCATCTCCAACAAAACCATTACGCTGACAATTTTGCCAAAGCGTCTCGGCAACGGGGCGCGGCTTGGGGCGAGCATGGTGGCGGGGGCGCTCTCTCGGCCGCTCTGGCCCTCCGTGGGCTCCACTCAGGCTCGGGCGTTGTTGGCAGCCGTCAAGGGTGTCCATGCGGTCGAGACACATAATCAGACGTACTTGTCGGGTGTGTCGGTGGTGAATCAGGATACCTTGAGCATCACCTTAACGAAGTCTGTGACCCCGGCGTTTTTAAGGGCTTTGGCCAATCCGGCGTTGGCCATTGTTCCCGTGGAAGACCAAACCCATGGGGGTCGGTACTGGCAGTTGACCAATCTCTATGGGACGGGCGGATATCGGTTGATCAGTTGGATTCCGAATGGCTCTCTCAGCTTTCAGCGGTTTTCCGGTCGAGGGCCGGAGACAGTAAATTTGGTCGACTACAGCAACTTTCAAGAAGCGCTGTTGGCCTTCCAAAATCAGGCCGTGTGGTTAGTTCCCGTGGATCCGGCCCAATTGGATCGGGTGCCCGGAAAGCTCTTGCCCCAAGTGAAAGCGCTCCAGACCCCCGGAAACCTGCAATTGGTCTTACGTCTGCATTCAGCTAACATCGCGATATATCCACGGTTAAGTACTCAGGAGTGGGTCAAGGCTGCCTTTCGGGGACGCATACCGAGTCTAAAGGGCCGATGGCCAGCGGGTGTCCGTCGCGGGAAGCCCATGACGCTTTATGTCAATCAAAGCCAGGCGGAGGCGGTGGTCTTGGCGGACACCCTCGCCCATTTGGAAAAGGGGCGCGTGACGGTGAAAGCCCTCCCGGAGTCCATGTTAAAGAGCTTGGCGAAAGGAAACAAAATTGGCGCATATATTGGTCAGGTCAATTGGTTTAAGAAGGGGGCCACCATGCCCTTGGCCCCGTTGCGCGCGTTGTGGCTGGTCAGCCCAAAAATCCAGGGTGTGCGCGCCTTTTCCAATGGGATTATTGATTGGCATAGCATCCAATCGAAGTCGTAAGATACCGAACAAGGGGGAGCGCCATGCGACTCATCGGCCTCACTGGCGGAATCGGTAGCGGCAAGAGTTCGGTCAGTCGGATGCTGGCCTCATACGGTGCCTTAATCATTGATGCCGACCAGATCACCCATGAGCTGGAACGGCGCGGTCAGCCCATTTGGCGCGCAATTTATGAAACGTTTGGTTGGGCGGTTCTCCAAGCGGACGGAGAGGTCGACCGGAAAAAGTTAGGGCATTGGGTGTTTTCGGAGCCCCTCTCTCGTGAAAAACTTAATGCCATCGTCCATCCGGCGGTGCGGGCGGAGATTCGTCGCCAATGTCAACAAGCCGAAGCTTCCGGAGTGCGGGTAACAATTTTGGATGTTCCATTGCTCATTGAGGGTGGGCTCTATCGCATGGTCGATGAAGTTTGGGTGGTTTATGCCCATCCGGAGGATCAAGCGCGAAGAATTGAGGCCCGCGATGGGGTGGGAGAAGAAAGCGCCTGGCAGCGAATTGGGGCGCAAATGCCTTTAAAAGAGAAGCTCGACTATGCCGATCGGGTCATCGACAATACGGGTGGGATGGACCGATTGGAGCGTGTGGTTAGGGAATTATGGCAAAACGTCGTCGCGGGCGCTTGAGGCTCGGAAATGTCGCCATTTGGGCCGTAATCGCAGCGCTGGTGGTGGCGTTGTATGGATGGTGGGCCCCCTTTCGGTATCGCACCGCCATCGTCTCCGCAGCCAGCCGCGAGCATTTGAGCCCCTATCTGGTAGCGGCTGTGGTACGGGTGGAAAGTGGGTTCCGGCCAACGGTCATCAGCCGTCGAGGTGCCGTCGGACTGATGCAGTTAATGCCGTCCAGTGCCCAGTGGATTGCCCGTCAGGTACCCTACCAGGGTCCCATCGACTTAACCAATCCTCGCGTCAACGTCATGTTGGGGAGCTGGTATCTAAAATACTTGGTGGGGCGGTTTCACGGAAATCTGACATTGGCCTTGGCCGCCTATAACGGCGGGCCGGAGACGGTTGACCGTTGGCTCCAGCAAGGGCGGATGACCCAAGGGGAGACAACTTGGGTCCACATTCCCTACCCCGAAACCCGGCACTTTGTTGCGCGCGTCAGGCGTTATCGAACGGCTTACCGGATCATGTATGCCTGGCTGACGGTAAAGGAACACTCTTCTCGGGGGGTGGTCTCGATGGCAAAGTTGATGTCTGAAGAGACAAAGATGAAGCTGGGTGAGCGACTCGGTGTCGATGATATCGTGCGTCAGGAAGGATGGGGCGGCGTACCCGCTCGTCAATGCGGTAACCTGGTGCGAGAAGCGATCCGATTAGCGGAAGAGGAACTCAGTCAGAGCTAGCCTCCCTGGCCGGAGCGGAGCTAAGGCTCCGCTCTTGGTTTTTCGTGCGCCCGGCATGGGCGTGTGCTTTAAAGTGAAAGTCCTGAACGGGGGATGACCGTTCCAACCGTTAGCCCGGTTAACGGGCCGTTTCGCTAGCGCAGGTATCTCGTAGCGAAATTCCGCCATTTGCCACAGGCGCCCTTCGGTCGCCGCAGCTTCTAACTAGGCGACCGCTTCGCCTTGCCTCGCAACACCCAGACTAAGACGTCGGTGTCGACCATGAATCGGGTCATTGCGGGAACCGTTCCTCGTTCGCTCGAAGGTGCCGCATGAACTCGACAAGCTCCTCCACCGTGTCCGGCATTTCATCATGATCCTTCCAGGCCCCGGCGGCTTCTCGAATCGCGGTTAACTGATCTCGCCGTTGGATTTCATGACGGATAGCCTCGATTACGAACTCCTCGGGTTTTTCAGCAGCCACCCGTTGGACGGCGTCCGCTAGATCACTCGGCAAGGAGACCGTGAACGATTTTTCGATCGCCACGCGCATCCCTCCTTATAGCTCCATTCTTGTAGAACTCGCCGCCGGTGTCCATCGCGACGCACGTCGCCACGCCTAAACGCAGGACAATGCGCGTGATCCGGCATCATCCGGCGAA
>JAKADW010000149.1 GCA_021820165.1 Bacillota bacterium | reverse complement strand
ATATGCGCGGCAAAATAGCGGCGCTTCCCATAAAAGCCCCCAGCAAAGTAATCCGCGATCGGAACAATCGCCCGAGTTCAAAGCTCACGTCGCCACCGGTGGTCGAACCAACCGTGACAATAACGCCGCCCCGGCGCACGGCGGCAAGCGAGTCAGAAAAGCTCGCCTGACCCAAGGAATCCACCACGATGTCCGCCCCATGCCCTTGCGTGAAGCTCTGCACAACGTCAACCACCGACGTGTCTGAACCTAAAACGGCCACCTCGTCGGCCCCGGCTTGCTTAAGTTTCTCCACCCGGTTGGCGTTGCGGGTGACAGCGACCACTCTAAGGCCCCGCAACTTCGCCAGCTGCAAGGTGGCGAGCCCCAATCCCCCGGTCGCGCCCCATAAGAGCATAGTCTCTCCGGGCAGCGCATGACTCCGAATGAGAAAATCTTCGGCGGTGACGTAAGGGACGCCCACGCTAGCCGCTTCGGCGAACGTCAAGCCTCCGGGCATCTGTACCAAGTTTTCTTCCGGAACCACCGCATACTCTGCATAGGTCCCATTGAAAATGGTGAAGGCTGGGCATGAAGGCTGATTGCCACTTAAACAGGCTGGGCAAATGCCGCAACTGAGCCCCGGATTGATCACCACTTTTTGCCCTACCGACCAGCGGGTGACCCCGGCCCCAATCGCGTCAACCTCGCCCGCCCCATCGCTTCCGGGGATGATGGGCTGGCTGAGCGGCCCAAGACTCCCGCGTCTCACCCAAATATCCCGATGGTTGACACCTGCGGCTCGAAGGCGCACCCGCACTTGACCGACACCGGGATCGGGGATGTCCACCTCTTCATAACGGAGTACACTAATGTCCCCGGGCTCGTGAATTCGAATCGCTTTCATACACAGTCCTCCTGGTCTACAACTCTAGCCGCGATATTCGGCTCGCTTGAGCGTCCAACCCAAACGACACGCATCCTGCCAAAGCCTCTCGGGCCGGAACCGGTCGGGAAAAATAGGCCAGTCCCAATGCAGGCGTTTCTGGGGCTTAATATAATCCAAAAAGCGTAAATCCGAAACGTGACGGCCAACGAGTGCCGACATCCCCTCTTGAAGCGTGAGTCCCGCCACCCGTCCTGAAGGCAGACGATGCTCCCGCTTTACGGCTTCGACCACCCCGAAAGCAAAGGCCCGGGCCCGATCGGCCGACACGGAGGGACGGCTTGGCGCCTCCGCCACCCAGCGCTCCGGTGCACCGACAGTACCCACATGAACCGAGTCCTTTCCCGTCACCGTGTGCCAAGCCAAGGCGTAGAGCGCTTCGGCGGCGGATAGCGTGCCGGTGGTCATCTCCAAGGGGCCCACACCCTGTTGCAAGAGCGCTTGCTTTAATTCCGCCATGTCCACGAGGACCGCGTGCCGGGGCAGAACTCGCTCACGGAGCGCCTCGGCGTCACACCACTCGATGCCGAGGCGGCCCATCGCCTGACAATAGCGGTCAAAGGCCTCGAGCGCATCCTGCTGGTCCGTGGGGCTTCTGACCGGTGCCGCAATCAGAGACTCTCGGCTTCTTCCCCGAGAAAAATTCGTGGCATCCCAAAACTCACGGCTCACCAACTCGGTAGGATGGAGCATGACCATAAAGGCCTCCCCGTACCGTCCTTGCCATGCCTCTATCATTTGGATGGCTTCATTGAGGTTGGCGGGAAGCCCCAAACCAAACGGCCGCGGATTCACGACCGGGAAGGAGAGATGCAGGACCTCACCGTACCAGTAAGGAGCTGTTAGATCCTCGAGGTAGCTATTAAAGGAATCGGTAAAGAACATGTCCATCCCCAACGCTGGCAACGCCTCAAGAGCTTCTGGAACCCAATTGCCCCCGGGCTGGGTAAAGTAGCGGGGCGGCTTGACCAGGCGGCTGACGGCCTCGACACCCGGGCGCTCTCTTTCAATGAATCGGTTTAGCGCCTCCCGATAGGGGAGGCCGGCGAGATCCTCGGCAATGGTGGGATGCTCGCTGTGGCTCCACGAATGAAACCCAATCGCCGGCTCCTGGCTCAAGAGGTGTAGGGCATCGTGGCGGTTTCGTTCCTGGAGCGCCAGCACTTTCTTTCCCACGAGACCATAAGAGCCCGGAAGTCCTGCCCGATGCATGGACTCGAGCATGCGCACCAAGGCCTCATCGGACTCCGGGGTGAGAAAGTCCTCCACATCGAAGCGAATAAAGCCTAAGGCGCTCAGCGGCAACACCCCCGGACGCTCATCACGTCGAAATAGAGACGCTCATAGCGCTTGGCCTCATGTTGAATCGAGTGGCGCGCAACGATTTGGCGCCTACCCGCCTGGCGGATGACATCCATCTCATCCGGATGGTGCAAAATCTCGCCTAATTTGGCCACAAAGTCCTCGGCGTCGGTAAAGAGAATGCCGGTTTTCCCCGGGTGCACAAGAGCCCGGTTTCCCTGGATGTCGGTGGCCAACACCAGCGCCCCCGACGACATAGCCTCCATAATAGCATTGGAAACGCCCTCAACCTCGGATGTGTTTAAGAAGACATCCGCCCCCCGATACCATTTAGGCATCTCATCCGGCGCCAAGTCTCCTGGCAAGTGAACCCAATCTTTTCCCTCGGCCGCGTCTTGCACCCGCTGCCATTCGCCCGCCTCGCGGACGGGTCCGGCAATGGCTAAATGCACGTCCTGCTGGGAGGCCTCGCGATAGACTTCGACCAATTGGATGGCCCATGCCGACCGTTTCACCGGCCGCACCCCACCGGCCACCAAAATATACGGATGGGGCACATCCACCTTATCCCCTTCAGGGGTGAAATGATCGATATCGACGGAGGGGGGAATCACCACCACCCGATCCGCCCACTCGGGAGCATCCACCAAAATTCGACTGCGGGCGTCCTCGGTAAAGGTCACCTGATAGCGAATCGGATCGAGACGGCGCTTTTCCTGACCTGCATTTTTCACCCAGTCCTGCCACAAATCGGTTCCGGTCCACGTGGCAATGATTTGATCCGGGTTA
Organism: Bacillota bacterium; assembly: GCA_021820165.1. The sequence continues at coordinate 2,817 of JAKADW010000149.1, read as the reverse complement.
ATCCCGTCTTCCACCAAACGCCCGCCCACGCGCACCGCGTTCCAGGCATGATACACGTCATAATCACCCAGGTCCGCGTGATACCAAATCACGTCGGCTTCGTGCCCCGCTTCCTGTAGTCCCTGCTGCATGCGCCGGGCCGAAATGCTGTTGCCTCCCGTGGGCGGTGTGTCGTTAGGTATCACCAGTGCAATGCGCATGATTATCGGTCCTTTCTGAACGCTAAACTCTCATATCTTAGGCGATGGGCGTCCCGTTAGGAACCTCATTATCGGGTCGAAGAAGAACCACGGCCCCCTTCTCGCCGATGGCCCCCAGCACCAACACCTCCGACGTCACCGACGCAATCCGTCGGGGTGGAAAATTGATGACGGCCACCACTTGCCGTCCCACCAAATCGTTCGGCTGGTAATGATCGGTTAACTGCGCCGACGATTCCTTGGTGCCCTCGGGTCCAAAATCGATGACGAGATGATAGGCGGGCTTTCTGGCCCCCTGATTCACCGAAGCGCGAACAATCGTCCCCACTCGCAATTGGTATTCGAAGAATCCCTCGACAGGCTTCATCGCATCGCCTCCATCAGGCTCTCCTTAGTCTTTGACTAGCTTTCCGAAGCGGTCATCAGCCAATACTTCCGCCGGAACATAGAGACGCCGCACCGGTCGATGTTCTTCCGCAATGGCTTGAATCGGGTGCGACAAGCTCGACATCTCTGTCAACAACCCACTCATCTGGTCATAGAGCCAAATGGCGTTGTCCGGCGTGGGCACCCGCTGACCGCCTAGATAGTAATCATAATAAACAGTACCCGTCTCGTCGACTATACAATAGTAATTGGGATCCCAATCGTGATCCCGTACCAGTTCCCTCACCGCACCGAGTTTGCAGTCAAGTGCCCCTGGCCAGGCATATTCCTTAAAGAGCCGCCGGTCGAGAAATCGCCGCGAGAGATCCGCCAAGATCGGGTCGCCGCCATCTTGCCAGACGCTGAACGCGTTCATTAGCGACGCATCGTCCAAGGTTAAATATTGCTCGAAGGTGGCTTGGCCGGAGAGGAACGGAAAGAGGGCCGGATGGGTGGCAACGGGCGGCCTTCCTTCTCCAATGAGCGCTTGGGCGCGTTCCAAGATCGCCCGCAAAAGGACTTCCCCCGCCCGGCTTACGGGATGAAAATACACTTGCCAGTACATAAAGTAGCGCGCTAAAAGATAGGCTTCCACCGTGTGAATCCCGCTTTTTTTCACCACGAGGCGATTCGACAGAGGTCGCATCACGCGAATAATGCGGGCTAAATCAAACGTCCCGTAATCGACCCCCGTGGCGACCGAATCCCGCATGAGGTAATCCAACCGGTCGGCGTCCAATTGGCCGCTCACCATCGAGACGACCAAGCGGTTGGTGAAAGTCTTTTGAATCACCTCGGCTACCATGTTAGAGAGCCCCGCCTCTGCCCCCTCCAACACCTGATGGACTTCGCTCTTAGGATCGCGAATAATCGCCACGCTCCAGTTCTCGTGGCGCGTCTCCATCACCTTTTCCAACGCATGGGAAAAGGGCGCGTGGCCCACGTCATGAAGAAGTCCCGAGACCATGGCCAAACGGGAGTACTGCCGTGGCCAGTCGTAATTGTTGCGATCAAAGGCCTGAATCATTTGGCGAATGACTTCATAGACGCCAAGAGAATGCGAAAAGCGGCTATGGTCGCCGCCCGGATAGGCAAAGTAGGTGGTGCCCAGTTGACGTATCCGGCGCAAGCGCTGCATTTCCCGCGTATTAATGAGGTCCCATACCAACGGGTCATGCACATAAATGTAGCCGTGCACCGGATCCTTAAACACTTTTTCGTCCTCTGTCATGCTCACCGCTTCTCCTCCCGTCTCTTCTTGCATAGTAGCATGGATTAAGCGTGCTCCTGTACAATACTCGTACGACACCACGCTTAAGGGAGGTCCCTATGTCCGCATCTCATATCCGTCCCGACTCTTCGTATTTTCTGACTATTTTTTCTGAGCTCGCCGCTATTGGTAAAAGCCCGGATGGAAGCGGGTATCTTCGCGTCGCCTGGAGCGATGCCGAAAGATCTGCACACCGATGGTTTCGCGAAAAGGCCGAGGCGCTCGGGCTCCGGGTCTTTCAAGATCAAGCCGGCAACAGTTTTGCCGACTTTGTCCCCCCTGCCATCGACAATGCCTTGCCTAGACTAGCCTTTGGGTCCCACCTGGACTCGGTGCCGCATGGCGGCACCTTTGATGGCGGGTATGGAGTTGCCGCCGCCCTTGCAGTCGCCAAAGCCCTCATGGAGCAATCTTCAAGCTTGCGACGACCATTTCGCCTGGCCGCCTTCACAGACGAGGAAGGCCCGCGTTTTGGCACGGGACTTTTGGGCTCTAAGGCGGTGGCCGGGCTTCTCGACATGGAGCATGTCCGGCCCGCTCAAGACACTGAAGGGGTGACTCTTCGGCATGCGATGGCCGCTCATGGATTTGACCTGGAGCGGCTCCCCGAGGCATCGGGTCTGAAAGAGAGCTTTTCCGGCTATCTCGAAATTCATATTGAACAGGGGCCTCGCTTGGAACGGCAGGGATTGGCGGTAGCCGCTGTCACGGACATTACCGGGATTCGCCAGGTGGCGCTCAACTTTACCGGGAAAACCAATCACGCCGGCACCACCCCGAAAGACGAACGGCAAAACGCCCTCAGGGCGGCTGCAGAAACCATTATGCAGTTTAGCGCCTTCGTCGACGGGACTCAGGATCTGACGGCCAATCCTGGTCATATCGAGGTGCATCCCAACGCCGCGAATGTGGTACCAGGGC
>JAKADW010000148.1 GCA_021820165.1 Bacillota bacterium | reverse complement strand
TGTCGGCCAGATTCAGTTTACGTTTAAACTTGCCTTGTTCCAAGATGAATCCTCCTTTCATCGTTGCCCTAAACCGGCCATCTCGATGTCGCTTTTGGATACATGCTGGCGACAAAGAGGTCGCCGACCGAATAAAGGGGGGATGCAGAATAATCCGAAGTGCACGAGCTATATTCGACGAAAAAGTGAAAATTCCTTCCGAGCGCTAAATTGTCAGAGTGTTAACGTCGACACTAGAAGATATGCGTCATGGCTTGCCGGCTTGTCGGGGACTTTGCTTTTTGTCCTGGGAAGGAATGACCGTGTGCGTGCCGAAGTAGACGGTACGTCATGAGACGGTGGAGAGGAGTCCACTATTGTGCAGGTGAGAAGGACGCAGGTGTCTTTGAGGGGCGGCGCTAACGTCCAGGTTTATGACACCGGTGAAGGCCCGGCATTGTTGATGCTTCATGCCGGCGTGTCGGACCATCGGATGTGGGATGACCAGTGGGAGAGGCTCCAGAATCACTTTCGGCTAGTCCGGTTTGACTGGCGGGGCTTCGGTGAGACGGCTCACACTCCCGGCGAGTTCAGCTATGCCGAAGATGTTCTCCGCATCATGGATGCCCTTCATATCGACCGGGCCATCTTAATGGCAGCCTCCTTTGGGGGCGGGGTGGCTATTCAGGTGGCCGTCGAGCATCCCGAGCGGGTAGCCAAGATGGTGTTGGTTGGACCCGGAGTGCCCGGATATCACGGGCACAACCCTCCGCACGTGGAGAGGGAATTTCGTCGCGCCGATGAGGCGTGGGATCGGGGAGATACGACCGACTTTCTTTCCCGAATGGAGGCGTTGTGGATCATCGGCCCAGGACGTCAAGAGGCGCAGGTGGATCCCGGCTATTTAGCTCGGGCGCGGACGTTGTTGGCGTCGATTGACCGCCCTCAAAATGGCGCCGAGTCGGATGGCGGTGGCAGATTGGCTGTGGGCCAGTTGAATCGGTTGACGATTCCCACCTTGGTGGTGGTCGGGGACCAGGACGTGCCCGAGGTGATGGACGCCGCCCAGTACCTCCGGGGCGCGTTGCCGGACGTCGAATTAGAGGTGATTCACGATGCGGCCCACCTACCAAATCTCGAAAAGCCGGTGGCGTTTCATCAGGTGTTGTCGCGCTGGCTCGGAATGAGGAAAGGGGCGTCCTAAGCGCAATTGAGCCAAGTTGGTGGCTGGCGTTAGAAAGAGACCCGGTTGACGGGTCGCAAGGAGGACGAACGGATTATGCCGACCATTCAACAATATCTATCGGCACGTTCAGCGATGTCGCCGGCCTTTTCGCCGGGGACCCAGCGCTGGTACTTTCTTATGAACCTTACGGGGACGGCGCAAATTTACTCGCTGGAAAAGCCAGGTGCATGGCCGGACATGATCACCGACTTTCCGGAGCGGGTCACCGCAATATTCCCCGCCCCCCATGAAAAGGGGCTCCTCTATACCCGCGATCACGGTGGCAATGAGTATCACCAATTTTTCTGGATAAATCTCGAAACCGGGGATACGACGACCCTAACCGACAACCCGCGAGCGATGCAGGTGTTTGGGGCCTACGCGCCCGACGGGTGTTCTATCGCCTATACGTCCACGCTGCGGAACGGTCGCGATTACGATTTATACGTGATGCCTGTGCACCGCCCGAGGGATGTCCGCTTGATCCGTCATTTGAAGGGCCATTGGGAGGTGTGCGACTGGAATGAACAGGGTTTTCTCTTGCAAGAGCGGGTGGCTCATGGCGTGGACGAGCGTCTCTACCGCTTGAGCCCGGATGGTGCCCGACTAACGCCACTTTCGCGCCATGAGGAGGCCGCAGTATTCGCGGACCCGGTGCAAGGGCCAAACGGCGCGCTCTATGTGCGCACCGACTATCGTCACGATTTCGTGGGCTTAGCCCGGTTGGATGATGAGGGCGTCCCCCACTTTCTGGTGGAAGAATCTCAGGATGTGGATTTGCTGGTGGGCAACGATGCCCACACCCATGCGGCCTACACGCTGAACCGGGAAGGCTACAGCGAGTTACATATCCGGGCATTGGATCAGGGCAGAGATGGCCGGATCCCCAACTTTGACAATCATGTGATTTTAGAGATCCGATTTTCGCCGGATGGCCGGCAATTGGCGGTGACCCACACGGCTCCCGATGAAACCATGAATATTTCCTTGGTAGAGGTCGATGACGGCACGGTGCGCCCCTTGACCCACGCGCGCATGCCTGGGCTTTGGGGCGCGACCTTCGTACGCCCCGAGACCATCCGCTATGCTAGTTTCGATGGGCTTCAAGTACCGGCCTTCCTCTACCGCCCGAAATCCGACCAAGATGTTCCGGTGGTTGTCAGCGTGCATGGGGGTCCTGAGGCACAAGAGGCGCCGCTCTTTAACCCCTGGTATCAGTGTCTGGTCAACCATGGGTACGCCGTGGTCGCCCCCAATGTCCGGGGGAGTACAGGCTATGGTAAAACGTATAGCCACATGGATGACCGGGAAAAGCGCATGGACTCCGTCAAGGATCTGAAAGCGCTGGTCGAGTGGATTCGCCAAGAACCGGGTCTCGATGACACCCGAATTGCCCTCTATGGGGGCTCGTACGGCGGCTTCATGGTCCTTTCGGGCATTACTCAGTTTCCCGATCGGTTTCGGGCGGCCGTGGATATTGTGGGTATTGCCAACTTAGAGAGCTTCTTAGAGAATACCAGCGAATACCGCCGTGCCCTTCGTGAAGTGGAATACGGGTATTTGGATCGAGATCGGGCGTTTTTGAGAAAGTTTTCTCCCATTCACGCGGTCGACCGGATTCAAGCCCCGCTTTATGTGGCCCATGGGGCCAATGATCCACGGGTACCGCTGAGTGAGGCAGAGCAGATTGTGGGGGCACTTCGCTCGCGAAATCACCCGGTCGTGTTTCGCGTCTTTCCTGATGAGGGACATGGTGTTGCCAAAATGGCCAACCGCCTTACCCTCTATCAGGAAATTCTTCAGTTCCTGGATCAGAACTTGAAGGCGTAGCGAGGCCGGGCCCTCAGTTGAGGACAGTTCCGGGTTCTACAACGCATAACCTAGGGCGTAGGCCGAGAGGGAGCTTTGACATGATTCGGCAATACTTCGGCGATCAGTTGGTGGAGCTTGAACAAGAGTTGCTCCGCATGGGAGCCTTGGTGGAGGATCAGTTGCGCGCAGCGGTGCGCTCGTTGACGGAGAAGAACAGCACCTTGGCTAAGGAAGTGATCGATGAGGATGATCGCGTCGACCAGATGGAAATGGATATTGAGCGGCGGTGTCTGACGCTTCTCGCCCTGCAACAGCCCTTGGCAGGGGATTTGCGCATCATTTCTACGGCGCTTAAAATCATCACCGATCTTGAACGCATGGCCGATCACGCGACGGACATTGCCAAGGTCACCTTGCGCCTGCAAAATCAGGCGTTTGTGAAGCCGTTGGTGGATATTCCGGAAATGGCCCGCCTCGCAAGCTCCATGGTACGGTTGGCGTTGAATGCCTACGTGCACCGTAGCATTGACGAGGCGGCGACCATGATTCGTCTGGACGATGATGTGGATCATCTCTATGCGGCCATTTTCCGTGACCTCATTGATCTCATGCGCGACCATCCTGAGGCGGTCGGGCAGGGTACCCATCTTTTGTTTGTGGCCAACTATATCGAACGAGTGGCCGACCACGCGACCAATATCGGAGAGTGGGTCATCTTCATGGTCACGGGGGAGCGCAAGGAAATGAATGACTAGCTATGGCCTATCGCCAAGATTCGGTACAATGGGATCAATCTGGGATTGGAGGGGATACTATCGTGGTCAGAGTGGGAATCAACGGGTTCGGCAGTATCGGTCGACGATTCTTTCGCATTGCGAGCCAACGGCACGACTTCGAGGTTGTGGCCATCAACAGCATTGGGGACGTCGACGCACAAGCACACCTCTTGAAGTACGACAGTAACTACGGGCGTTTTCCCGGCGAGGTTTCCGTCGACGGGGACCGGCTTTTGGTTGATGGTCGTGCCATCCGCGTTTTTTCGGAGAAGAATCCGGCGGACATTCCGTGGCGGGAAGCGGGTGTGGACATTGTGGTGGAGTCGACCGGGGTTTTCACCAAGGCGGAGAAGGCGCGGGCCCACATTGATGGGGCGGGCGCTAAGCGCGTCATCATTTCTGCTCCGGCTCAGGGAGAGGATATCACCATTGTTTTGGGGGTCAATGACGACCAGTATGACCCCAGCCGTCACCACATCATTTCCAATGCCTCCTGCACGACCAATTGTTTGGCGCCGGTTGCCAAGGTTCTCCATGAGACCTTCGGGATTGTGAACGGGCTTATGACCACGGTGCATTCCTATACCAACGATCAACGCCTCTTGGATTTGGAACATAAGGATCCGCGGCGCGCCCGCGCGGCCGCGCAAAATATTATTCCCAGCAGCACCGGGGCGGCTAAAGCGTTGCACCTGGTTCTGCCGGACTTAAAGGGCAAGCTGAACGGGATGTCGCTTCGTGTGCCTACGCCGGTGGTGTCGGTGGTCGATCTGGTGGTCAATACAGAAAAGGCCCTCGACCGGGATGCGGTCAATCAAGCGTTCCAACAAGCATCGAACGGTGATCTTAAGGGAATTCTTGAATACACCGAGGAGCCCTTGGTATCCGGAGACTTTAAGGGGGACCCGCACTCCAGTATCGTCGACGGACAAGAGACCATGGCCATGGGCGACCATATGGTGAAGGTTTTGGCCTGGTATGACAATGAATGGGGTTATGCCAACCGTCTGGTGGAGTTGACGGCGCTGGTGGCGAAGCGGGATGCGTAACCCATTCCCGTTTCGCACCTTGGATGCGCTGCCGGGCGTTGAGGGACGGCGTGTATTGGTTCGCGTGGACTTTAACGTGCCAGTGGACGATGACGGTCGCATTACCGATGACACACGGATTCGGGGCGTCTTGGACACCTTATCGGATCTGAGGCGCCGGGGCGCCGCTTTGATCCTCATGAGCCATCGGGGGCGTCCCAAGGGGTGGGGCGAGGCTTCCATGGAGGTAGTAGTGCCCCGGCTTTCCGAGCGACTGGAGACCGACGTGGCGTTTGTGGATGACCTCGTGGGCGAGCAGGCCGTCAGGGCAAGCCAGAGACTCCGACCTGCGGAAGTTCTACTACTCCAGAACCTCCGCTATGACCCCGGGGAAAAAGGGGCCGATCCGGCATTTGCCCGAAAGCTAGCGGCGTTGGGAGATCTCTATGTGAACGACGCGTTCGGGACGGCGCACCGTAAGGATGCGTCGGTTGCTCTGGTCCCAAGCCTTATTCCCGGTTATGCGGGGCGGCTGATGGAACGGGAACTTTCGGCCCTGTCGGAACTCCTCCACCATGCGGAGCGTCCGTACTGGGCGGTGGTGGGCGGGTCTAAGGTGAGCGACAAGGTCGAGTTGCTGGATGCCCTTTTAGACCGGGTGGACGGTTTAGTGGTGGGGGGTGGAATGGCCAACACCTTTCTCGTCGCCCAGGAAAAAGACATGGGGGCCTCCAAGGTAGAAGCGGAGGCGGTCGACACCGCCAAAAAGCTCCTGGAGAAGGCGGCGGCTCGCGATATCCCGGTGGTGCTGCCGAGTCGTGTAACGGCTGCCAAAGGGTTTAGCAAGGATGCATCCTATCGCGCCATTGCTCCCGGCCAGCTTGAGAGCGATGAAATGGCCCTCGATGTCTCGGAAGAGGCTGTCGAGGAAATGCTGAACGCCCTTAGCGGCGCCAAATCGGTGCTATGGAATGGGCCGATGGGGGTATTCGAATGGGAACCGTTCGCGGAAGGAACCCTCCGCAT
>JAKADW010000147.1 GCA_021820165.1 Bacillota bacterium | reverse complement strand
CTCCTAGTTAAAATGTATCATAAGTAAAGTAGAATTTGGACTGCAGAATTGGAAAATTGCCGACGTCCAACCAGGGGGGATGGCATGGACAGGGCCGAAATCGAACAACACATTCGACGTCTAGTGCTACCAGAACCGGTGCAGAGCGTCTTTCACCGGATCCAGGCAGAAGGAGGCCACGTCTGGGTGGTAGGCGGGGTGATTCGGGACTGGGTATGGAGTCCGAAGACCTTCGAGCCCAATCTTCGAGACTGGGACCTCACGACCGATCTCCCGAGCACCCATCTTCAGAGGCTGAAGGTGGCGACGCATCCGGGGGAGCAGTATGGCACGTTTCTCATCGCCCCGGGGGTAGAGGTGACCCATCTTCGTCGTGAAGGTCCTTATGGCGATCAGCGACACCCTGATCAGGTCCGTGCTATTGGCGCGATACAGGAGGACCTTGGGCGCCGAGACTTTACCGTTAATGCGGTTGCCTATGACGGAGATGCAATAACCGCAGTCGAGGATGCGGTATCCGATTTATCTCATCGAACTTTACGGGCGGTGGGCAATCCGTGGCGTCGCTTTGAGGAAGATCCGCTACGCATTCTCCGCCTGTGGCGCTTCGCAGCGCGGTGCCGGGCGACGGTAGAAGGTAGCACCGGAACCGCCTCACGGGAATTGGTTTTTTTATTGGACCGGGTTAGCCGTGAGCGACGTCTTCAGGAATTGCTGCGCTTCTTAGAAGGTCCACTGGATTGCTGGCCTTTATGGGGAGAAGCGGACTTGGATGGCGCGCTCGACTGGCCTAAAAGACGTCATGGTTCCGAGATCGCCCCGGTAACGGTTCCCCACAATCCTTGCACCCGATTAGCTGCGTTTGCCCTTTTTCGCACGCGGAGCTGGGACTGGCTATCCGGGTGGGCGGAGGTATGGCCCCTTCCCCGGCGTTGGCGTCGGGCGCTCGGGGCCGTGTCCAACACACCACCACAGGTTGACGATTGGATTCTTAAGGCTCGCCACCCAGAGAGCCGGGATGCATGGATTTTCGCGGATTTAGCGCGGTCCTTTGGTGTTCCGCCGGATGACGTAGGTCCGATTCGATTGGCCATCGGCGCGGAGACCCTGAAGAGCCACTGGGGCCTCGAAGGGCCGGAGCTAGGGGAGCTGTTGAGAATGCTCGAAGACCGAGTGGCCGTGTTGCCTGATGACAATCGACCAGAACGGCTTTTGTCTCTGGCGACCCGGTGGGTGGAGGCCCGTCGCCGGGGACAGGTCTGAACGGGAAGGCCCCTGAATACCCCTGTAGGAGGACATGTTAAGGGGGATCCGTCATGGGAGCCTGGGAGACCCGGTTATTGGGGGTGGCGGCCGCTTTGATCATGGCGGGGTCATTTATGCTGACGGGGCGAGCCGAAACCTTGCCACATAAGACAACCCACCGGGCTGTGCCGCCGTTGGTGGGAGACTTGCTGGAGGGACGCACGGTCATCATTGACCCAGGGCATGGCGGGTATGACCCCGGGGCCCTGGGACGAAAGTCCCAGGAGGCGGCCATTAATCTCGCCATTGCTCTAAAACTGCGTCAATGGTTTGAAATGGCGGGGGCGCGGGTCCTCATGACCTGGTCGAAGCCAGGCCAAATTCCTTTGGGCAAAAAATATCGGGTTGAAGATCGGCTCACCTGGATTAATCAGCAAAGGGGTGACTTGTTGATCGATATTCACTGTAATTCCGGATCATCCGGGTGGCGGAATCCTCAAACCTTTTACTGGGATGGATCGGCCAGCTATCATTTGGCACATGATGTCCAAGATGAACTACGGTACTTTACTCATAGCCGCCGGGAGATCAAGCGGATTAACCAATATGTGCTCCGTTACGCACGTATGCCCGCGATTAATGTGGAGGTGGGCTACATCACCAACCCGGTGGAAGAAAAACTATTGATGACTCCACGGTATCAAGAAGAACTGTCGTGGGCGATCTTTATCGGGACGGAACGATGGTTAGTGAAGGGGCGATGGCCAGCCGAACTCTTAGAAGCACCGCCGCCGGTTGACCTCTTAAAGCGGTAAGGTTGTCGGCCGCTCTTCGGGTTATAATGGTGTCAACATGAGAAAGGAGCGCATGATGACACCAAAGACTATTAGCATTATTGGCGTCCCCTTGGATTACGGTGCCGATCGGCGCGGGGTAGACATGGGCCCTAGCGCCATACGCTATGCGGGACTGCATGACAAATTGCGGCAAGCAGGGCACCGGGTCAACGATTTGGGGAACTTGGCCGTGCCGGTGCCGGAAAGTCGGGTGCCAAAAAACCCGCAGCTAAAATATCTGGACGAGATTGTGAAGGTCAACCGTGTTCTGGCCCGTACTGTGGAGAAGGTTGTGAACGAGGGACAATACCCGGTGGTTTTGGGCGGCGATCATTCAATCGCGATGGGGACCATCGCGGGACTGTTGCGGGCGCGCCCGAAAATGGGACTTTTGTGGTTCGATGCCCATGGCGACTTTAACACGGAAAATTCATCGCCGTCGGGCAATATTCATGGTATGCCTGTGGCCGTAGCGGCTGGGCGCAGCAAAACCGACTTGGCGATTCCTTTTAAGGGGCAATTTCTCGACGAGTCGAAAATCGTCTACGTGGGGGTGCGAACCCTCGACCCCGATGAAGCAGAAACTCTGAGGCAAAGTGGGGCCTCAGTATTTTCCATGCACGAGGTGGACCGTTATGGAATGCGGGAAGTGATGGCTCGCGCCATCGATATTGTTACCGCGGGCACAGACGGCGTCCACTTGAGCTTCGACATTGACGCTTTGGATCCTCTTTACGCGCCTGGATCGGGCACGCCCTATAGTGGTGGGCTTACCGATCGGGAGGCGCATTTGGCGCTTGAGTTATTGGCCGAGGCAGACGTGCTGACCTCGATGGAAATGGTGGAAGTGAACCCGATTTTGGATGAACATAATCGTACGGGCGAATTGGCGGCCAACTTGATTGCGTCGGCGTTGGGCCATCGCATTATTTGATGGAGGGTGAACATGGGCTGGGAGGATAATGTTGTTCGTTATCGGCGCGACCTGCACCGTATTCCAGAACTGGGGTTTCAAGAACGTCAAACCCAGGCGTATGTGATGGATGTTCTAAGAGGCCTCGGCCTAGAAGCCCGGGTGGTGGGACGGACCGGCCTCACCGCCGATATTTCGGGCCGGAGCAAAGGACCCTCAATTGCTATTCGCGCAGACATGGACGGGTTGCCGATTGGGGAGGAAACGGGCCTGCCCTTTTCCAGCGAACATCCCGGGGTGATGCACGCGTGTGGCCATGATGGGCATATGGCGATAGTGCTGGCGTTGGCGGAACGTCTGGTTCGGGACCGCGACTTTCGGGGGACAGTCCGGCTATTATTTCAGCCGGCTGAAGAACTTCCCCCCGGTGGGGCAGTTTCCCTCATTGAGGACGGCGTGCTCGACGGGGTCGACGCCGTCTATGGGCTACACTTATGGGCGAATGACCCGGTGGGCAAAGTGGGCCTCAGGGCCGGGCCGATGATGGCTAATGCCGACCTTTTTACTATTCGCGTGCATGGGCTCGGGGGTCACGGTTCGGAGCCGGAGCACACCAAAGATGCCGTGCTCATCGCGTCCCAAATTGTGGTCAACTTGCAAACCGTAGTGTCCCGGCGCATTCGCGCTTGGGATCCGGTGGTTGTGACCTGCGGAACGATTCAAGGCGGACATACCTTCAATATCATTGCGGAGACCGCCCAAATCACCGGCACGGTTCGGACATTCTCCAAGGACGCACAGGAGCGGGTCATGTCGGAGATTCAGCGAATCGCGGAGCGTACCGCGGCACTCTACGATGCGACTGTCGACGTGGAGTACGTGAAAGGCTACCCGGTGGTGATGAATCACGAGCGGGAAGCAAGCGCTTGGGCAGAGAAGCTCCGCGGACTGGTGGAGGTCTTTGAGCCTCAACCGGCGATGGGTGGAGAAGACTTCGCCTATTATTTACAGGAGCGCCCTGGGGCTTTTCTTTTTCTAGGAGCCGGGCAGGACCAGGGGATTTCACCGCCTCATCATTCGCCCCACTTTCTCGTGAACGAGCGAGCCTTACCTATCGGGGTAGACGTGCTGTGGCGTCTCCTGGATCGATAAAGATAAGGCGCCACAATGTCTGCAGCGTTCTCGGAAGTTGCCCGGCCGTCCTTGGGGATGTTAGACTGGGCCTACTAAAGGTGGGTAACGATGGCGCAGTTATCATCCATATATCGGCGGCTGGAAGACGGGCGGCGGCGCCTCACGCCGCAACGCGAACGGATCATCAAGATATTCCTGGAAAGACCAGGCCAGCATTTGTCGGCGGAAGAAGTGCATCAACTTGTGAGGCAAGACTTCCAAGACATTGGCATGGCCACCGTGTACCGTGCGCTGGAGCTTTTCACACAACTGGAGATTCTCCAGCAAATCCATTTCAACGATGGACGGGCCCGCTATGAAATCAATCGGCACACGACGAATATCCACCGCCATCATCACATGGTTTGTTTGCGCTGTGGGAGGGTGGAAGAGTTCCAAGAAGATCTCTTGGATGCGATGGAAGAGCGACTCATCCGCGAGCGGGGATTTCGCGTGGTCGATCATGAGCTAAAATTTTACGGGACCTGCCGACAATGCGACGGAAAGCAAGGAGGGCGGCCATCATGACATTTTACGGGTACAAGCGGTGAACGACGTCAAATCGGGCGCGAGCGTGGCTCGGGCAGCATGGCGGGGCGGATGAGGAGCGCGACCTCATTGGTAATCCTCTATCCCCCGACGAGATTCGGCAACTAGCCGCGAAGGCAGGGGGCGTCGAGGCCCTGCTTTCCAAGAAGAGCCCCAAATACAAAGCGTTGGAGAACACCGTGACCGATCTCGACGACTGGGTTGTCAGGATGGCGGAAGAGCCTCGCCTTCTCAAGCGTCCCATGTTAATGGAGGGTCAGGCGTTGGTTGTTGGATTTGATTCAGAGGCCTGGTTGGCGCTTTTAGAGCAGAAGGCGAAGCCCGTCTAGCACTGTCCCTTCCTTGATCGGAGCACTTTTGTGCGGGATAATGACGAGCCCGTCCGCTTCCCGGAAAGACCGGATGGCATCCGAAGATTGGTTGTCCAAAAGATCGAATAGCAGGGTGTCGCCTTGGGTCACAAAACGGGCTTTTAGGTAGCGCGTCTCTCGGGTTGGCTTGGGATAAGGGCGCATGAGGCGTCCCTGGACCCGTGTCTCGGTCCAGGGATGCCCTGACAATTGTGCGGCCAGGGGCATCCCGAGAAGATACCAGGCCGTGAGCATGGCACCTGGGTTACCAGAAAGGGCTAACCAGAGGACACGGTCCCCAATTAGGGCGGCAGCGGTCGCCTTGCCAGGATGCATGTCTACATGCCAAAAAAGCCGCTGGTATCGTTGCTCCATGAGCGCCGGTAGGTAGTCATGAGCCCCGACGGACACCCCCCCCGTCGTGATGAGCAAATCGGACGTGCTAGCGACCCTCTCCAAGATGGTGATGAGGCGCTTACGGTGGTCGGGGACATGTACCCGGCGAACGTCAGCACCAAAATGGGATCTCCATAGGGAGGTCAAGAGGTGACCGTTGGCGTCATAGATTTGGCCCGGGTTTAAGGCGCTCCCCGGGGGAACAATCTCGTCTCCGGTTGTTATGATGGTGACCCGCGGAGGAGCGATGATGGGGACCTGGCTGATGCCAACCGAGGCCAGTTGCCCCACATCCAGCGGGCCGAGCAGGGTCCCGGCGGGCAATAGAGTATCTCCATTGCGGTATTCATGGGCGGCGGGCATGACATTCCGTCCCGCGCGAATTCGAAG